>JBAQGU010001050.1:0-2760 GCA_049287975.1 Roseiarcus sp. | reverse complement strand
AACTGCTGGTGGCGGATTGCGACCTCGATCTCTGTCGCCAGGGCAAGGACAAGATGTTCAACTTCGCGGTCCATCGTCGTCCCCGGCACTATGCGCCGATCACGGAACAAGTCGGCGTCGTCGAGCCGCCTCTCACGAGCGGCGCGACGCCATGAGCCGCATCCTAGTGATCAATCCGAACTCCTCGGTCCAGGTCACCGCGGCGATCGAAGCGGCGGTGCAACCCCTGCGCATATCCGGAGGCCCGGAGATCGCCGTTGATTATCTGCCGTCGGGGCCGCCGGGAATCGCGACGCAGCAAGATGTGGACAGCGTCGTCATGCCTTTGGCGGAGCGGATGCGCGCCGACGACGCCGACGCTTTCGTGCTCGCCTGCTTCAGCGACCCCGGCCTGCATACGTCGCGAGAAGCCGTCGGCGGGCGACCGGTGATGGGAATCGCCGAGTGGGGTCTGCTGCGCGCGCTGACGCTGGGCGAACGCTTCGGGATCATTGCGCTCTCCCCCGCATCGGTGCAGCGACAGCAACGCTACGTCAGGCAAATGGGACTGCAGGACCGCTACGCCGGGAGTTGGCCGGTCGGCGCCAGCGCGGCGGAAACCGCCGGCGAGGCCGTCCGCGAGCGCCTCGCAGAGGCCGGGAAAAATCTGATGACGCGCTTCGGGGCGGACGTGATCGTACTCGGCTGCGCGGGAATGGCTGGGCATCGCCGCGCCCTTCAGGATCTGATCGGCCGCCCTGTAGTCGAGCCGACGCAGCAGGCCGTGGCGGCGGCGATCGGCGCGCTGCTGCTGGCGGATTCATGAGATCCTCCCTGCATCCGCACCCGCTCGGAGCGATCCCTCGATACGCGGCAGATGTAGCCGCGCTCGCTGAGCGCGGCCGTCGCAGTGCGCCTCATTTTCCGAGCAGCAACCACGCGGACCCCACGCGGTCAGCGACCGCGTCTACAGCGGAGCCAACTCGTGCACTATGATCTCTTGATACGCGGCGGCGTCTGCGTGCTGCCGTGGGGCGAGGAGGAAGCGGATGTCGGCGTGATCGACGGCCGTATCGCCGCAATCGGCGCGTTCAGCGGCGATACGGCCGTGGAGGTCTTCGACGCGGCCGGGCTGCATGTGCTCCCCGGCCTGATCGACAGCCACGTGCATCTTCGCGACCCCGGCGATCCTAGCGTTGAAACGCTCGCCACCGGCACCCGCGCCGCGGTACTGGGCGGCGTCGCCACCGTATTCGACATGCCGAACACGAATCCGCCGGTCGTCGACCAGAGCGCTCTCGACTGGAAACGCAACTATGCGGAGCAGCATAGCTGGTGTGACATCGGCCTCTATGTCGCGGGCGCGAAGACCAACATCGACGAGCTCGCGACGCTCGAGCCACAGCCCGGCGTTTGCGCGATCAAGGTGTTCGCCGGCAGCTCCACCTCCTCGTTGCTGGTCGAGGACGACGAGCATCTCGAGCGGCTGATGCGGGCCGGACGGCGTCGCATCGCCTTTCACAGCGAAGACGAATATCGGTTGCGCGAACGGAAATCGCTTTTCCATTCCGGCATGCCCTATAGCTGCCACATGGAATGGCGGGACGAGGAATGCGCGTTCCTCGGCACCCGTCGGTTGATGGCGCTGGCTCGCAAGACCGGCCGGCCCGCGCACATCCTGCATGTGTCCACTGCGGAGGAACTGGAGTACCTCCGCGACTTCCGCGATATCGCGACCGTCGAAGTGCTGGTCAACCACCTGACCCAGGTCGCGCCGGATTGCTACGAGCGCCTAGAAGGGCGGGGAGTGATGAATCCTCCGATCCGCGGCGAACGCCACCGGGCCGCGAGCTGGGCGGCGCTGCGCGACGGTACGGTGGATACGATCGGCTCCGATCACGCGCCGCATTCGCGGGCCGCCAAGGCGCTGCCGTGGCCGGATTGCCCCGCCGGGCTGCCCGGAGTGCAGACCCTGGTTCCCATCATGCTCGATCACGTCAACGCGGGAAGGCTGTCGCTTTCGCATTTGGTCGACCTTATGGCGGCGGGACCCGCCCGGGTCTACGGCCTTGTCGGCAAAGGGCGGCTCGCCGCCGGTTACGATGCGGACTTCACGCTGGTGGACATGAAGCGCCGCCGCACGATCGAGGACAGCTGGATCGCATCTCCGTGCGGTTGGACGCCGTTCGCGGGCATGGCCATCCGCGGCTGGCCCGTCGCCACGATCGTCCGCGGCGCGACGGTCATGCGCGACGACGAAGTTCTGGGGGCCCCGATCGGCCGCCTCGCGCGTTTTCGCTCTTGAGGAAGAGCGGCGCAGTCGCGAACAGGTCGGCCGGCTCGCCGCTCTCGGAGCGACGGCCGGCGCGGCCGTCAACGCCCTCCTGGCGCGAACACCCTGACGCGGTGGCCGTCGGGATCGAGACCGAGGAACGTGTAGCCGAAATCCATCCGGGTCGGGGCTTGCGCGATTCTCACGCCGCGATCGCGCCATTGCGCATGAGCCGCATCGACGGCGGCGTCGTTTTCGAGCGCGAAGGCGATCTCGCCGCCGCCGGGCGCGCAGGCCTTGGGCGCGATTTCGTCGCGCCGCCAGAGGCCGAGCATGACGCCGGGCGCGGCGGGGATCATCGCGAAACCGGGCGAGGATTCGATCGCCGGGCGGCCGAGGGTCCGGGCATAAAAGGCTTCGCTCGCAGCGACGTTTTCGACGTACAGGAGAATGAAGGCGATGTCGGGCATGATTGGCTCCGGGGTTTGGGACGGGGAGCAGCTTAGCCC
>JBAQGU010001049.1:0-3688 GCA_049287975.1 Roseiarcus sp. | reverse complement strand
TCGGCGTCGGCTCGATCTCGAACCGGGCCAAGGGAGCGAGAACGCTGTTCGCCCAGAACTGCAGAAAGTGTTTCGTCAGAGCGATCGAGTGACGAGCGGCTGTTTCCCCGACCCGCCAGTCGATCGTCGCCAGCGGGCTGCCGAAGACATCCGCGCGATCGGACGAAAGCGCAATCCGATTTCTCGCCAGAGGCTGCTGCTCGACCACCATATGCAGATGGTGCGTGGACCGCGGGGGGAACAGGAGACGCTTTTCGACCGCCCGCCACCACAGGGCGCTCGCCAGCCAGGGAACAGAGGACGCCAAGAGCGTCGCGTCGCGGACGGAGGGAAGTTTTCCTTCCTGGCGCCCCCGAAGAATCGACCGCAGCGCGTCAAAGCCGCTCGGCGACTCGGAAACGAAGGAGATATGGGCAAACCCTGTGGGCAAACCATGCTGCTTGCGAAGTTTAAAACTCGGCTCGAAACGAAGGTTGCGCATCGTCTTTCCTTCGAACCGAAATCCGGTGATCTGGTTGAGCCTCCGGGCGTCGCGGACGAAAACTCGCGACGTCGGCGCGGAAAGATGGTCGTAAAAATAGCGACCTAGTATTCCGTGGGGTTCGAACAGTCTATCGTCGTGCTGCCGATCGACGAGCAGCAAGAGGCGCGTGCTCTCGATCGCCCCCGCGGCGAAGACCACTTCCCGCGCCTTGATCGAGAGGCGGCGACCGTTCAGACTCTTCGCCGCTACGGAGCCGAGCCGTCCGCTCGGCTCCAGCGAGAACTCGCAGACAGTCGCCCCGAGCCAAACTTCCGGGCCGCTCTCGCGTTGAATGTCTCTGCGAAGCAGCGTCGCCATATTTCGATTGACGAACGGCGGCCATTTGGCGAGGCGAGGCACAAAAGCAGCATTGGCGCCTGCGGTGCTTCCTAGAACCTCCGGGATCTCATAAGGCGTCTCCGTCAGCTCGAAAATGCGTTCGACCTGTCGGGCGTATTGCGTGAAGGCTTCCACGCCGACCGGCCAACGCGCGTCCCAACCGGCTGCGACATCGAAGTCCTGCGGCATGAAGGGGATCAGGGCGCCGCCCCAGCGGGTAGATGTGCCGCCAAGACAACGAAAGCGTCCATCCTCGGCGCCGTGGTAGGTTTCTCCGAGTTGGACGACTTCGTTGAGCGGGTGTCGATCTTCGGCTTGCTGCTCGCCCCCGGACTCGACGACTACGACATGTGAGCCTTTCCGCCTCAAAAGAACAGCGATCAAAAGCCCGGCTGTCCCGCCGCCGACGACAAGAATGTCGGCCTCCCGGGTCTGGTTTTCGTCGGCGGCAGCCAGATCGCGGATCACGATCGCTCGCTCTGTGCGGGGGAGTCGATCGAGGGCGAGTCTGCGCCTTCGTCGTATTTTTCAACGAGCTCGGCAAATCGTCGTATCCGCTCTTCCTTGGTCGTACTGACGAGAATGCAGCCTTTCGAGTTGCGCCTGAGCGCGGCTGCGAGCGCGGCCTCTGCGTCTGCCTTCGGATCACGTTTGGCGGAGGTGATATAACCGAAGGTGATGTGGAGCGGAACCCCAGCGCGAATGAGCGCATCGGCCTCGGCATTCGCGATGCTGTCGGAACATTGCACAATTCTCGCGAGCGGATGCCCACCCGTCAGGGAGGCGGGAAACTTCGCGGCGTACGTCGCAATTCCAAAAGCCGCGACGCGGTCGCGCTCGGATTCGAGCCACGAAAGCCATTCGTCGGCAGCCAGAAGGTGCGCCTCGGGTTCGTGCAGCAAATAGAGATCGATGCGACTTCTTCCGAGGCGCCGTAAACTTCCGGTTAGGGATTTTCGCGCTCGATCGACGCTCCAGTCGACGACAGCCTTTGAAAAGATCGGAACCAGTCTTCCCGCCACCTTCCGAAAGAACACTGAAAAATCGTGCTGATCGCCTCCTCCAGGCGGATAGAGGCCCACTTTTGTGGCGACCGTCGCGTCGGGATGCGTCGCCAATACGGACTTCAACTCTCTTTCCGCCACTCCGAACCCGTATAACGGCGCGGTGTCGAAATGCGTCATTCCATGATCATAGGCGCTTGCCAGGAGACGCTGCCGAAGCTGAGGCGAGGCGACATTGAAGAGGCGGGACGTGCCGAACCCAAGTCTCGAGAGCTTCAAGGATGTATTTTCGAGCAATACTTTCCGCAACGCGCCCCCCGATGAGCAAAGTCCATTCTGGCGTGTCTGTCCCCAAACATTCCTCAAATGGGCAAGACCCAGCATGGCTCTGCGCGCGTTCTCAACTCCGAGCCAGAAGCTCGGTCAGATAGCTCGGCATCGCGATTTGAAGCAGAAAGATCAGCCTCCGGCGTGCCTGAGACCATTTGTCGGGATCCACGCGGTTGTCTGGTAGCCACGCGTCCGCGAGGAGTCAATGCGGCGATCCGCACCCGATTTTCTCGCATGGAGGACGACGCGGTCCGGACTCGGCCCAGAGCGAATTTTCCTGTTTGGACAGCGGGCGACCGATCATGCGCCCAATCTATGAACGGCTTTGTTGAGCTTCGCGATCGTCGCCGCTCCGCCGGCGGGCGCTTTCGCTTCCCTTTCCGGGCCAAGGTGCACCACGCGTTCGACCAGCTTTTTTCTGGCGTCAAACTCCTGGAGCCACGACTCGAAAACCTTTTCGGCGTGGGGAGCCGTCATCTCGAGACTTTCGAGCATTTCGGCGTAGGCCGTCAGAAGGATACCCTTGGCTCTGGTGAGGCCTTCGGCGCCTTCGGTCAGGGCTCGCAATGCCGCTCCGCGTTGGCGACCAAACGGCAATTTGCCGACGTCGGTTCGCGTCTCGCTGCCCTCGACGCTGACCAACACGAAGTCCGAGGCGGCATAACGACGGGTCTTGTCCGGGCCAAGGCAGAGATGGCCGTCGATGGACCAGAGACTATCCGTCGCATTCGGAACTGGCGGCGTCACAAGCGCGGCGACCTGCGCGCGGAATGGCTTGGCGACCGATGGGGCAAGCGAGCCCTGATATGCCGCAATAGAGCTCGTCGTCTCGAGGCCGAGCAGTCCCTCGACGCCGGCGAGGATTGCGCTCGCGACGCCGAGCGCCGGCTCCAATTCATGCAAACTGCTCGTCAGGCGCACAAGACCACCGATCGTCTTCATGATGGATCGGACGAGGTTGGTCGTGGGAACTCTGTAGAAGCGCACCGAAAGCACCACGTCACCGCCGCGATAGGGATAAGGGCCCGCAACGGGAATGTTCTCGATGACGCTCCCGTATTTGGGCGTCCCTCCTTTCCGGGGATCGGGGATCAGTTCCGGTCCAACCACCGTCGGGATCGCGACCCGCTTGGAGCCGTAGTCGAATTCCGTGACAACAAGGACGAGGGGATCGAAATTGACGAACCATTGCTGGTTCGCAACCAGATACATTTCGTTTAGGCGAATGGTGAAATACATCTTCTCGGCATGAATCCAGTCTCCGGCGGTCCCGTCGGGCAGGCATTGTTGCGCGGGAATATGAAAAACCGCCGCCTGTGGGAGGTGAGTCCCGGCGATCCGGTTCCAGGTCGCCCAAAGCGCGGTCAGCAGCTCTTCCATTGGCTTGCTCCAAATTCAGTTGTGCTTGTCGAGCCCGCAGGGCATTGGTATTATCTCGAATTTTTGTGGTCCATCTGGGGATTTGCCGGGTGACGGTTCCGTTATCGATTCT
>JBAQGU010001048.1:0-4475 GCA_049287975.1 Roseiarcus sp. | reverse complement strand
CACGGCTATGCCGCGACGTCCCTGCTGACCTATTACGGCGAAGGATCGCTCCCCGTCGTGCAACTCGACGAACGCGCGCGCTGGTCGTTCGAAGCTCCGCCCTCCGAGGCCCTGTTCGCCGCTCCGGGCTTGGCCTTCGGCGCGGCGAACAGCGGATTCGACGCCGAGCTCGCCGCGCGTTTCCGCCATGTCGAGGAGATCGCGCGGCTGCCGCGCCGTGCTGAGGGGATGGACCTCGAGACCTATGGGCTCTATCGCGTTTCGGACCCGACGGGGCCGGTGCTGGGGAAAGACTAGTCCTGCGCGTCGTTGAAAATGGGCGCCGTCTACTCCTCAACGACGCGCCGAACTAGGCGCGGGCGATGCGAATACGGGAGCTTTGCAACGGGCGGACCCGGATTCGACGCCAAAGCAGCGCGCTGCCGCCATGATCGGTGCGGCAAACGTGGCGGGCGCGGCGCGCGCGTCATTTCCTCGGGCGACGTCTTCGGGAAACTCGGCCTGCGGCTGGCCCCGCGATGAACCGCCCGCGTCCCCCCGAGCATGACATGAACTCTGTCGGAATGCCCGCGGCAAAACCGCACGTCCGGTTTGATCAGCGGGGTGGGGGAACGGAGCCATCGGCCAAAACTCGACGCCACCGCGCCCTTCCTCGACTTATCACCTCGGGCAGCCCCGCCGACCCGCAGGCAAGGATCACGGTAGCCGCCCGTTCAAAACGAGAAAATCGCGCACCGTGACGATTTTAGCGCCTCCATAGCGCCCCAGCGGCAGCAAGTCGCGCTTGTCTCCGGTCACGAGAAAGTCCGCCCCGCCCGCGGCCGCCGTCGCCAGCAGGTAGTTGTCCCAAGGGTCGGGGGAGACCGTGACGACGGGCAAATCTTTCAGCACAATAGCGAGATCGCGCAGCTCGTTGATGAGGCGTCCCGCCAGCGCGGGCGTCAGCCGGTCGCGTATCTTGGGATAGCGAGTCACGCGCATCAACTCGTCGAGTTGGTCGGCGGATGTCAAAAGGTCGAACAGGCCCTGACGCCACAACTCGATGAGATGCGTTGGAAGCGACGTGCTCGAAAACAACGAGCTGACCAGGACGTTCGTCTCGATGACCAGCCGCAATCCTCATCCTGCCTTGGCATCGTCGGCTTGGCGCGTCGCCGTTACGGCCTCGCCCACCAGGGACTCCAGCGCGTCCGGCGCCAGATCGGCGAATTTCTCGCGCGCCTCGGCTAAGGTCTGATCGAGCACCCGCCATTTCACAGCATCTTCGATGAATTTCGAGAGGTCGCCTTTCTTCATCCCGCGCTGCGCAAGAAAGCTCCGCACTGCGATGTCCGTCTTTTTGGAAACCGAAACCGTCCAGCGGATGGTCGCGTCGCTCGACACGTTGAGCCTCCGTTATGCATTTATCCGCTTATGCGCCTATCATGTTATCCACGCCGCTTCCAAACGGCGATGGAGTCGTTGCTCCATTACCCGATGTTGCGGGCGCGGCGCGTGCGTCATTGCCTGGGGCGACGTCTTCGGGAAACTCGGCGTGCGGCTGGCCCCGCGATGAACCGCCCGCGCCCGCCGTGAGCCTGACATGAACTCTGTCGGATGCCCGCGGCAAATCCGCACGTCCGGTTTGATGAGCGGGGAAGGGAAGCGGAGCCATTGGCCAAGCCTCAACGCCACCGCGCCCTTTCGACTGTACAATCCCCGCAATCCCGCCAGGGTAAGCGATCCAGCGAACTGCGCGGGCACGGTGATGTATTGGCAAATGATGGGGGTCGAGTAAAGTGTCGCCGGAACCCCGAGCTCGCCGCGCATTTCCGCCATGTCGAGGAGATCGCGCGGCTGCCGCGCCGTGCTGAGGGGATGGACCTCGAGACCTATGGGCTCTATCGCGTTTCGGACCCGACGGGGCGGGTGCTCGAGAAAGACTGAGGCGACGAATCAATTGCTGCGTCTCGAGTGAACGAGCCAGCATGCGATAGGCGTCGACGTGTGCGACGGTGGCAGGCTCGATCTACCAGTCTCGAAATCTGTTTATGAGACTGAACCCGGCGAGATCGGGCGACTCGGCAATAAACTCCTGCGCCGCTCTCGAAAGTCGGTCCACCATCTTAGGCCTGTATCGTTCGCTCTTGGGGTCGAGGACCAAGGTCGTGAGAATGACGAGCAGATGCTCGTCGGCGCCATCCCGATTTTTCAGCGGCCATACCCTGGCTCCTCTAGCCAGCGGGTGAGAAAATTCCATAGCCGTTCCCCCTCAGTTATCGCAGGATAGCACGCGGATTGTCGCGTGGCGCGCATGGTCCACCCCCTGAATTTTTGGGTCGCGCCGCTCAAAATGCGTTGATGTCGGTCAGTTACAACGAACCTTCCGCATCCGAATGGGAACGCTTCGACCGGGATCGTTCCGCCGAAACGGTCAGGCGTGCCCCTCAGCATCTTCTTCGAATTTTTTCCGCAGCCCCGTCACGACACGGTGCGTCGTCTCTATGTCCTCGACCGAGAGCCCGTCCGAGAGATTGTTGATCCAGGGGACCTGCAAGCGCATGGCGGCGTCGAACGTCCACCTTCCCTTGTCGGTGAGAACGACAAGTTGCGCCCGGCGATGATGCGGGTTGGCCTCGAATGCGACGAGGCCATCCTTCTGCAGGTCGTTGATGATCCGCTGCACGTTTTGGCGATTGGCCCCCAGGTCGCGAGCGAGCCACGCGACCGGCTGCGGGCGTTGGGCAGCGACGGTGGCCCCGAGGATTTGCCAACGGGCGCTCGTCAGCCCGAGCCCCGCAACCAGCCGATCGCCCGCAGTCAGAATCAGGCTGTTGAGCCTGAAAATGTCGAGGACGAGGTTGGTCAGGGCATCGCCGGCTGGCGTTCGCTTGGTCTTGTTCATTTGTCGCCATAAGACGTTATTGACATCATCATGTCAAGCTGATATGTCTCTATCGTACCGAATTGACATCATGCATGCAAATATACGGAGCTCATCATGTCCCATCTGCAACCACTGGACCCCGCCTTCCCGATCGAACGTCAGCTCGGCGTCGATGCGACCCCGGTCGTGCTCGTCAACGTCTTCACGCTCGACAAGGCCGACGAGCAGGCTTTCCTCGAGACGTGGCAGGTCGACGCGGCGTTCATGATGCGGCAGCCGGGCTTCATCTCGACCCAACTTCACCGCGCGATTGGCGAAGGCCCGACCTATCTGAACTATGCGGTCTGGGAGACGACCACTCTCTTCAAGGCCGCATTCATGCAGCCGGAATTCAGGGCGGCGATCTCGCACTATCCGGCTTCGGCCGTCGCTCGCCCGCACCTGTTCCAGAAAATCACCGTGCCGGGCATCTGCGTCGCATAGCCGGAGGGCTCGCGAGGTTGCGAAAGCGCGATGTGCGCCTCGCCCGAGGGCGGCGCAGGCGGGCCTAAGAACCGGAGGGGAATACCTGCCCTTCTAGGCCCCCGCGATCCTCCTGAAATACCTCGCGCCGAGACTCGTCAGCACGTGATAGCCGATCGTGCCCGACCGCGCGGCGAAATCGTCGAGCGCGATATCCGGGCCGAAGAATTGCGCGCGGACGCCGGGCCGCGCTGCGTCTTCGGGCAGGTCGGTCACGTCGGCGATGCAGAGGTCCATCGACATGCGCCCGACCAGCTTGCAGCGGCAGCCGGCGATCGCGACTTCCGCGCCTTCGCGGCCATCGATCGCGCCGGCGCCGCGCGGCAACCCGTCGGCATAGCCGGCGAGCAGCGTCGCGAGCCGGGTGCGCCGTCGCGAAGTCCATTGCTGGTTATAGCCGCACGTCTCGCCCGGCTCGATCCAGCGGGTCTGCTGAATCGCGACCTCCAGCGTGACGACGGGGCGCATCGGATTGGGCGCGCCCGGCGTCGGATTGCCGCCGTAGAGCGCGTAGCCCGGACGCGCGAGATCATAAGCGGGCGCCCGGGGCAGGAACATGCCGGACGAATTGGCGAGCGAGGCGGGCAATTCCGGCAGCGCCGTGCGCGCAGCTTCGAAGCGCGCGATCTGCTCGCCGTTGAGCGGGTTTTCGGGCTCCTCGGAAGCGACGAAATGGCTCATCAGCAAGTCGGCGCCGACCGCGCCGCAGCGATCCAGCGCCGACCGCAGCTCGCTCACCGAAGTAAAGCCGAGCCGGTTCATGCCGGTGTCGAGGTGCAGCGCCGAGGGCGGAGGGCGCCGGCCTGCCGCAAAGGCCGCCCACCGCTCGAGTTCATCGGGGCTGCCGATCACGGGCGCGAGGTTTTGCGCCGCGTAGTCCGCCGCCGGATCGGTCTCGCTCTCCAAGCCGTTGAGCACGTAAATTCGCGCTTCCGGCGGCAGAACGGCGCGGGCGCGCGCGCCTTCGCTCGCGTGCGCGACGAAAAATACGCGGCAACCGGCGGCGTGCAGCGCCGGCGCGGCGGCCTCGATACCGACGCCATAGGCGTCGGCCTTGATCACCGCCGCGCAGCGCCCCGGGGCCGCG
>JBAQGU010001047.1:0-12996 GCA_049287975.1 Roseiarcus sp. | reverse complement strand
CCGAGACGTCCTTTTCGCCAATTCCAAGGAACCCGCCGACGCCGATGACGACGAGCTCGGCCTTGCCTTCCCTGTTCATCAGAACGTCGGTTATGGTCCCGACTTTCTTGTTGTCTGGGCCATAGATAGGAACGCCGGCCAGCTTCGACGCCCGCCATTCGTCCGGACTTTCCCTAGTCGGCGAAACGCTGTCCGCGGCGCCAGGCGCCGCAGTCGCGGTTTGGTTGCTGCTCGCCAAAATCTTCTGAGCCATCGCGAGGTGCTTCTGCAATACAGGAAGCTGCTTGGCGGCCAGATCGCTTGTTGGCCCCTGGTTCGCCTTTGCCTGATCCTCGAACTCCTTTATAACTTTTTCGTGGTCCTTGACCATCCCCTCGAGGAAGTCCCTGTCGAAGGCAGCGCCCGACAATTTCGACAGCTTGGTCTGTTCGTCCTGCGCCTCCGCCATCGGATGGTCCTGGGGCGTCACTCCGAGCGACTTGGCAACGTCGTTGGCCTGCTGTTTCGCCTCGGAGTGGTCAGCCACGAGCGTTTGACCGTATTGTTGCACTGTTGGATTGCTCGACTTCTGTGTGGCTATCTGACCGAGCATTATCTCGGAGCTGTCGCCCTGAACTGCATCCTGCAAGAAGTCCTGGGGACTCTTTGCGGCAAAAGCGCTGGTGGCCAGCGCCGCGAGCAGCGCCGCGAACGAGACCGAAGAAATGAAACCACGTGCCATTTGAAACTCTCCCGAGCTGGTTGGTAAGCTGCGAAAACAACTTGCTCGGGGCGTTTCGAGTTCCGGCCAGCCCGGTGTTGCGCGCGCTTTTTCTTTAGACGCGCCAAGTCAGCTTGAAAGGAGAGAGGGGGCCAATCAAAAGATGCCGGCGTTCGCTACCGTACAATCAGCTTGGCATCCGAGCCGCTGTCGTCCGTTGGTCGGCGCCAACAGCCGGCTCAAAGATCGGCGGCGCGCCGCTACCGCTCGCGCCCGCATCATGTCATGCCGCGGTTCGGTTCACGCCGCCCTCGGCGATGCCGGTCAATTTCTTGTCCGCTTCTTCTTCCTCGGTCAGATTGGATTTGAGGACTTTCGCGCAATCCTCACGGCCGAGCTGTTTTGCCCAGGAGGCGATCAGCGTACCGTATCGCGTCATTTCGTAGTGCTCGACGGCCTGAGCGGCGGCGATGAGCGCCGCGTCGAGGACCTTCTTGTCGGCTACTTCGCCGGCGACTTCGTCGGCTTCCTTGATGATTCCGTCGATTGCCGGGCAGGTGATCGTGTCGGCTGCGACGCCATGCATCTGAAAGACCTGCTCGACGCGCTTCACGTGGTTCTTCGTTTCGGCAAGGTGCGATTCGCATGCTTGCCGCAACTGCGATGATGTCGCTTTCTCGATCATCTTGGGAAGGGCGCCAACGACCCGCTTTTCCGCGTAGTAGATGTCCTTCAGCTGGTGAACAAAGAGATCGTCCATTGTCTTGATGTCGGCGGTAAACAGTCCCATCGTGGAGTCCTCCCTCCGCGAATGTGAAGAAGACTGCCGTAACGCGCGCCGCAAGCCTCGGTTCCGCAACCGCGACGGAAACTGGCTCTGTCTTTAAGGCGGTATTTATTGGTGACCAATTTGGAAAAGCGGTGCGTCTGGAGCGATTTCGGTCTCAGTCTCGGTCGAAGTCGATTCATCTCGGGCTTCTGCGGCTCGACCGGCGTCCAAAGCTTGTTCATGCTTCGACACATACCCGCAATCAAGACAGATATTGTCGTGGCTCACGAATGGACGCCGCTCAAAATGGCGACCACCGCATTGCGCGCATCTCGGCCAAGCCTCGAAGCTCATGACCACCGCGCTCCCCTCCCTTTGCCCGCCGAATCCATTAGAGCGGCAACCGCACGTCTTGCCCTCCCGGGTAAGACTGACGCGTCACGAGCCATCCGCGCCGATTCCGTGGTCACCGGGTGGTCACCAATCGAATTTTCCCATGATCTGGCCAACGAGGGCAGCAGAAATAGAACAGTTACTTCAATCATTTCGTTTGGTCGGGGCAGCAGGATTCGAACCTGCGACCTGAAGTACCCAAAACTTCCGCGCTACCGGGCTGCGCTATACCCCGACGGTTCGCGCGTGGCTAACATGGCGGGCGCCGGCGAACAAGGCGCTTCGTTCAAGGCCCGGCCAACAGCCGCGCACGGGCCGCATCGAGGACCCCCGTCACGCGCTGGATGTCGAACACTTCCCGGGCCTTCGCCCTGCCCTGTTCCTGCAATCGTGCGCGCAACGGCTCGTCGGTCGCGACGCGTCGCAACGCCGCGGCGAAAGCGGGAATATCGCTCGCGTCGACGATTTCCGCCACATCCGCGGCTACCTCGGCGAGCCCGCCGACGCGGGTCGCGATCAACGCGCAACCGCTGGCCAGGGCCTCGATCGCGGATCGCGAAACCGGCTCTTGCCAGAGCGAGGGCACGACCGCGATTTCCGCGCGCGCGAACAGCGCCATTGCCTCGGCATGCGAAACCTGCCCCATCAGCGTGAGCCGCCCCGCCAAAACTTCGCGTTCGCGCGCTAGAGGGGCGCGGGGGCCGCTCAATAATCCCTCGGCATCGACTCCCGCGATCACCAGGCGCCATTCGGGCAAATCGGGCGCCGCGAGCGCGAAGGCCCTGACCAGCTCGGCGACTCCTTTGACCGCGATCACTCGGCCGGCGAACGCGACGATCCGTTCCTTGGGCGCGGTGGGAAGATTGGCCGCTACGCCGTTGTAAACGATGATGGTTTTACCCGCATCGTCCCCTATCCCCTGCAGAAATCGCTGAGCGATGAACCCGCTGACGCAATAGACCGCGTCTACTTGCCGCAGCAGCCTCGCGCGGTCGGCGGGGCGGCGCGAACCCGCCATGGTCTGGGGATCGTTGTGAAGGTGCAGCGCCAGCTTGATCCGAGGGAGGCGTCTGCGAATTTCCTCGACCATCGAGGGCCGGTTCTGGATTTCGAGGATGGCGAAGCCTTCCGCCAGCGCGACGCGCACGATCCCGCGTGCGTAGGCTTTGCGGCCGCGCATCCACCATCGCCGCCAATCCTCGATGCGCAGATATCGCACGTCGGAATATTCGCAACGGCCCGCGCCGATGATCGTTATCGAATCGCGAAACCGGCTCCAGCTGGCGAAATCGCGAGCGCACAGCGCGACTGCGCCCGATTTCAGAATGCCGAAGCTCTCGCTGTACGGCAGCACGACGCCGATCTTCGGCTGATCTACCATAGCGCCGTCGGCCAGATATAGGCTTGCGAAAGCGGGCGGCGGAACGCGATCTCCTCGATATAGCGCGCGACGAGGCGCTCGTTCAGCTGCGCGTGCGACTTGCGCCAGCCCGCCTCGGCGATCTCGCGGCGCCGGGAATCGTCGCGTTTGAACCGCAACACCGCGTCGCGCATCTCCTCGGGAGTGTTCGCGAACACCATTTCTTGATCTTCGTCAAATAATTCCATGAGTTGGTTCACTCGAAACGAGAGCGTCATCGAGCCGCAGCCCATCAGTTGCGAAATGCGATCCGAGTTATAGAGGTAGAGCTGGTCCGCCGGGGCGCGGGTCTCCGCCGTCTCCGCTCGATCCGAATTGATGTTGAGCGCCATGCGGGCGTCGGCGAGCGCGCGAAAATACGCGCTTCCCAGCACGGGCGGCCGACCGTCGAAGCCGTGATAGTCGATCGACGCTTCGCCCGATTCCCATATGAGGCGCGGCGTCGTCCGGCGCCAATCGTCCGTCCGGTCGCCGGCGGCGTTCGCCGCGAAGAAGACGTCGAACGCCTGATCGGTGCGCTCGAAGCCGCGCCCGGTCTCGATCGAGGCGTCGATCGGGTTGGGAAAATAGCTCGAGACGTTGGTCGCGCTCGCGAACTGGGCGAGGGCCGCGCCCGCCGTGGTCACGAAGGTCGCATCGACGACGCGCGCGCGGTCTTTCAGAAAATCGACGTTGACGGAGCGAAACAGCGGATCGACGCAGATTTGCGCCAGCCGAGGACCGGGGGCGATCCGCTTGGCTTCGGCGAGGTTCGTAGTCGTGATCAGGCTCGAATGCGCGATCACGATGAGATCGGGCTGGAAGTTCCGGACCACCTCCAGGAATCGCACGTTGGCGACCCCGCGCCCCGCTCGCGAGGAACGAAACAGGGTCCCGTTTCGCGCGACGTCGCGGTCGCTGAAGAAATGCACGAGGTGGCCGTTGCGGGTGAAGCCGTTGGCGAGCTTGCGCTCGACGATGTAGAAACGTTCGGCAAAATATCGTTCGCCGGCGTTGCCGACGATGAGGACGCGCATTTCGTGATGCCTGGGGTGGTGCCGCGGTCACCGTTCTGGCGGTCTCGAACCGGCTTGGCAACCGGCCCGCTCAGCGGACCATCGCGCCGCAATCGCCTTCGGACGGGCCCGGATCGCGATCGCAGCCGAGTGGCGGTACGACAGTTACGATGAAAGCATAGGTCTTGGCGACGTGGCGCCAGAACTCATGCGCGACCGCGATCTCGGTCTGGCTGGCCCGCGGGGTCAAATATTTCGCGGTGGAGGCGAGGCAAGCGGCATCGTCCTTCAGGCAGACGGTCGTCAGGCCGTACTTCGCGAGACGGTCCGGCGTGACCCAGAGGTTCCTGGAAAGATCGAAATCGAAGAAGCTGTGCGCGCGATCCGGGCTGTAGAAGACGACGGCGTCCTCATAGCCGTGGCCCGCCACGTAGCTGAGCGGCATCCCGGTCTTTTCCCGCCACAGCTTCGTCGCCTCGACCGCGATTTCCTGGTGAGGCGCCATAGTGTCGGAATGGTCCCAGAGCCATAAGCGCCCGAACATGATCAAGGGCGAAGCGGCGAGCAAGACCAGCAGCAAGGCCGCCGCGAGCCGACCCGCGGCCCAGGACAATCGATCGAGCCCTCGCGAGCCCAGCGCTTCGATGATCATCAGGGGAACCAGGCTGAAAGTGCCGATCGGCATTTCCGGCGTCAGTCGGGTGCGCAGCGCCAGGCCGGCGATCAGCGTCAGGGCGAGCGGCGCGAGCGCGAAAGTCGCGATCAGAGGCAAATTCGGATCGGCCGCGCCGCGCCCTTCCGGGCTCGCCCCTCGCGCGAACCATGTGACAATCGCCAGCACGGGCAGGATCGATACGACGGAGGAGAGCCCTGTCGCCGCCGCGGCGCCGACGATTTGGCCAAGACCTCGACCCGAGACCAGCGCGAGATATCGCAACGGCGGCGCTTCATGCGTCAGCAGCCAGAAGACATGCGGGGCGCAGATCGCCGCGGCGATCGAAGCCGAGATCCAGGGCGCGGCGGAGCGGATATATTTGGCGAAGAAAGGGGTCTGGATCGCGCCGAGGCCGCAGGTCGCGAGCAGGATCAGCGCGTAATATTTCGACATCAGGGCGAGGCCCATGCAGAACCCGAACCCGATCGCCGCGCCGGGCCGGCGATCCCGCAACGACGAGTAGAAGAAATGCAGCGTCCACGGCCAGATCGAAAGGAAGATCGTGTTGGCGTCGAATTTATAGCAGCCGAAGGTGTAGAACGGCGTCAGCAGCAGCAGCGCAAAAGCCGCCCACCGCTTCGCCCCTCGCGCGAAATCGCCGATCAGCAACCAGGCGCCGCCGAGGCCGATTGCCGCGTTGAGCGCGCCGAGCGCGGCGAACGCCCAGCCGGCTCGCGGCAGCGCGAGAAACCACGCGCCGCAGACCCAGGCCCAGAAGGGCGGGTGCTGGTTGTAGCCGAGCTGAAATTCGCGACCCCAGACATAGGCCTCGGACATGTCGTGCAGGATGGGGAACGGCGCGTGGCCGATCGACAGATAGGCCGTCCAGACGACTACGAAGCCGGCGAGCAGGCCGACAATCAAACCATTTCCGGGCTCGCCGCTCGGGCCGAAATCGGGGCCGCTCGAAACAGCCCGGCCAAATGGCATCGGTTCCAAAAATCGAGAAAACAGCGCGAGCGTAGTAATTCGACTTCCCCCGGTCTCGAGCAGATCTCTGCCACATTCCGGCAATTCCGACAAGTCCGCTTCGTTGTTCCCGAGCGCTCCGCCCGCGCGGCCCTTGCGGCGATCTTGCGCCCGAATGGCCTACGCAGCGGGAAAATCGCTCTTGCAAGGCCCTTCATTTTTCCGACCGCGTAGTTCGATCGATTGCGAACAGCTTGAACGTCGGCGTTTCGCCGACGAGTTGGAGTTCGACGTCGTCCGGTACGCGGAAAGGATTCCGAGCGACGAACACGAGGTAGTCGAAATGCGCCATGACCGGCCCAACGGCTGAGAGCGCGCTGGAGTCGCGGTCGACGAAGGCAGACCAGAATGGTTTGTCCGACGCCATCGATTTCAGCGCGGCTCCCAGGGCCGTAGGCGCGATCGGCTGCTGCTCGGGATATGCGAACAACGTCGGAACAAAAGCGCCTCGTCTGACGGTCGCCATGAGGGGAATATGGAGTTCCGGCGCTGACGTGAACTTCACGGCAGTGGCCGGCTGGGCGACGGCGATCGCCGAACCTGCCTCAACCTTCTCCAGGATCGCGAGGTCCTTGGCGTAGATAGGTTGCGAGGCGAGCCACGCGCGCTCCAGCACAAAGGTTCGGACCAGAAATAGCGTCAGCAGCGAGCCAAGAACGAGTTTGGCTCCTCCCGTCGTCTGAAACCGGACCCGGCTGGCCGCGGCGAAGGTCATCAAGAGGATTGGAGGCAACCGGTGGTCTGCGAGGCCGCCGGAGTAGGAGTGATTTGGAGCGGCCAGACAAGCGCCGACGAGGAGGACAACTGCCGGCCAAGCGCGGCTCGCCACGGTGAGCCGGCGCCCGAAAAACAATAAACCCAACAATGCGATCACGAAGACGGCCGTGAAAACGTCGAGCAATCGGTTGTAATTGTTAAAGGCGGTGAAGATCAGATCCGGCTTTCTCCAGAAGGGGCTCACCTCCCAATTTTCGACCGCCGTCGCCTTCCAGACGAAGAGCGTCAAAGCGACCGGAATTATGAATTGCGGGATGGTCAACGCCGCGCGGCAGAGGGCGTCGCGTACTGACGAGCCCCGCAATCGGTTTACGAACGGCTCCGCCTCCAGCCCCACCACCAAGACGCCATATATTGCGAATGCCTCGATGTGGGCAAACCAGCATAGTAAGGCGACAGGCGTCGATGCGAAGGTGCGCACGAAGGGTCTTTTATCCAGATGCAGCCACAACGCGGCGCCAAGAAATGCGAGTCCCACCCCGAACGAAAAGTTCAAAAAACCCCAGAGCAGGCTCGCGGACCAAATGAACATGAGGCCCGTGAGCGACCAGAGCCGGAAATCCCCATGCACCGCGCGTCCAAATAGTAGAACGCCAATAGCGTTGGTCGCGACGATAAGAAAAAGGAACACTCGGGCGGCGGTTTCGACCGATAGGAATCCCGATGACGACCAGATGAACGCGTCCTCCGCGAGGTTCGGCAGAACACCCCAATGCACCTGCCAATACGCATCTCCTCCCATCGCCAAAATGCGCATTCGCGCGAGATGGTTTGGATAATCCATCATCGGTGGGAGAGAGGTCGACAGAACCGGAAGTTCCAGCAACAAGACCAACGCGATAAAGATGGCAACGACCGTCAGGGATCGCGGCGACACGTCAGCTCCAGTTGAGGTCGACTTGATCGACCCAGCCCAGGGTCCCCAGGTTGGTATGCCTTGGCTTGATCCGTGCGTCCAGGGGTCGACGCGTGTTCCGGGGGCTTGCCGCCGATTGGTCATTCGTTTACGGCGCATTCAATTCCGATGACGCCGACGATCGGCGGAAAATCGCAGAGAAATCGTGTCGGGTCGCGGCGTCGAGGCCGGCCATGCGTAATTCTACGGTCGTTGTTCGCTTTTACCGGTCGTCACGCTACGGGGCGGGATAGCGCGGCGCGCCATGCAGAAAGTCCCCGGTAGATTGTGGGATTGTCTCGAGAGGATCGCCGGGATATCCTCCGCGCTCTGGCTGCGGACGCGTCCCGACCCTTCTCGGGCGGGATCGGAACTGGCGATCCGCCGCCGATTCAACCGAGATGGGACGCCAGCTTGAAAATAGTCAACTGCCTATTCGCCGCGGAACTCGCGGGCCTGGAGCAGACCTTCGTGGACTATAGCGAGGCCTTGCAGGCGCGTGGTCATGAACTCCTCAATTTCGTGGTTCCGCGCGCGAAGGTGATCGAACCCTTGGCCGAGCTGCGTTCGCCGTATTGGGAAGTCGCGAATTTCAACCAGTACGATATTCTGGCGATCATGCGGATTCGTCGCCGGCTGATTTCGGAGCGACCGGACGTCGTGATCGCGCATGGCAACCGGGCGATCAACTTGGTCATGCCCGCGGTCAAGCGGGTGGCCCCCTTTATCGCGGTCAACCAGCACATCAATCTCCGACGCACGGTGGGCGCCGACTTCGCGATCGCAGTCAATGAAAACATGCGCTCGCGTTTGATCGAGGCAGGTCAGCCGGCCGATCGGGTGTACAAGTTCTTCAACATGGTGCGGCGCCCGGCGGCTTCCCCGCCCCCTGCCCCGCTGAAATCGCCGCCGGTCATCGCGGCGATGGGTCGGTTCGTCGCGAAAAAAGGCTTCGAGGTCTTCATCGAGGCGCTCGGCCGGTTGCAGGACGAGGGAGTGGAGTTCCGCGGCATGCTCGCCGGCGGCGGCGAACTCGACGGCGAGCTGAAGGCCAGGGCCGTCGCGAGGGGCCTCGGCGAGCGCTTGCTTTTTCCCGGCTGGGTGACCGACAAGGCCGCGTTTTTCGCGAAGACCGACATTTTTTGTTTCACTTCCTCGCACGACGTCTGTCCGGTCGTGCTGCTGGAGGCGTTCGTCAACGCCAAACCCGTGATCATGACCGACTGTCCCGGCCCGCGCGAAATCGCCGAGGATGGCGTCGACAGCCTGCTTTTTCCGATCGACGACGCGTCAGCCCTCGCGATGCGCATTCGCGCCCTGATCGAGGACCCCGCCCGAGCGCTCCGATTGGCCGGCGCCGCGCAACAGAAGATACTCGAGCGCCACACCTTCGAGCACGGCGGCGCCCAGCTCGAGGCGATTGCCCGAGACGTGGCGGCGCGCTGGACCTCGGCGCGCCCCACTCGACCGCCGGCCGCGGCGTAGGTCCCCGGAGCCGCACGGAGCCTTCTCGCTCCGCTTGATCCCGCAATCCGTCATTGCTTCGCAATGCGGGCGAAGCTTACTCTAGTCCGGACTCCTCGAGCCAGGCCCGTGCGTCTCGCCCTGGCGAGTCGATGGCGCACACCATCGTATCCCGAGAATGCGTGTACCAAGCGAAATCAGATCGGCTACGTTAGACGTAGCGGACATCGAAGATGAATACCGTCTTCGATGTCGCTTGTCGTCACATGCTGCGCGCGGCCAAGGTAAAGCCATGGCTCTCAGTAGTAGTGGTGGTACCCGCCGTACCCATAATGATGGTACCCACCATACCCATACCCGCCATATCCATGCCCGTACCCATACCCATACCCACCATAGTGCGGATAGCCATACCCATACCCATAGCCACCACCATACCCATACCCATAGGGATGGTACCCATACCCATAATACTGCGCGACTTGCACTTGGCCGTCTTTGGTCGTCGCAGCCTTCGCGGCTCGCGGAATAGCCGAGACGTTGGGGCCCGACTGCAGAGCGAAAGAGCTGGCGCTCGTGGCCCGGTCGACTGCATCGGGCGTCACGGCGGCCTGCGCCGCGGCCATAGTCGCAATCGAACCAATTGCAGCTATCAAACCTACGATCGTCTTATCCACACTCTCCTCCTTTGGGTTACTGGATCAACGACATCACAACCAACGTCCTGGCGACTCCTTTTCTGTTAGAAAACATTCCAGCTCGCTGGCCGATGACCGACGCCGATGCTTCACTAAACTAGCTCGGCCGACAACGTTTCAATACTTTGAAGGTTAACTGCTAGCCGGCCTTGGAATATGGCACACGCACGAGCGCCTGAAAATCGACCTGACCGACCGCCGGCCTCCTTTTTTTTTGGAGGGGTCCCATTTGGCTCCGGCCCACCCACGCGCGGCGCCTAGGGCCGACCTTCTCCTTCCGCTTTCCGTCGAGATCCGGCGGCCACCAATAACGCTAGCATTGCCGTGACGGCATTACAGTAGGTATTATTACATAGAGATATCGGTATCAATACCGGCTCGACGCCTTTAGAGCGCCATCATTTGGCCGTGGCAGAAGCCGTCCTCCGCTTCCACGGCGCCACCCGCGCGAGGCCGGCCGCCGGGGGATCGTCGAAGTTCGTCCTACCCTCTCGCCGGCCAGTGAACGAGCGCGATGCCGGCCGCGACCAGAGCCAGCGCCGCGACGAAAGCTAGCGTCACTCGCTCACCGAGCACCAGCCAACCCGCGAGGACGCCGAGGACCGGCGTCACGAACGTGAAGGCGGAGAGTTCGGCGGCGCGGTAGACCCGCAGCAACCAGAACCAGATGAGATAGGTCACGCCGACCACCCAGATCGACTGGTAGGCGAGACTGGCCGCGGCGAGGAAGGACACGTGCGTCGGCCAGCGCTCGCCAGCGGCATAGGCGACGAGCGGGCAGATCAGCGCCGAGATTACGATTTGATATAGCAGCGTCTTGGTCGGGTCGGCGGAACGCAGCGACGTCGTCTTGATCAGAATCGTCGTCGCGCCCCACGCGGCGGCGCCGGCGATCGCGAGCAGATCGCCGAGCAGGCTGGACCCGGCCGCGGGCCGATAGAGACCCGCCGCGACGCCAGAGAATGCGAGCGCCATGCCGAGCCACTGGTTCGGCCGCAATCGCTCGTTCGGCAGAAACACAACGGCGCCGAGCGCGACGAAGAACGGCGCGGTGTATATGAATACGATGGCGCTCGCCGCCGTCGTCAATTTCACCGCGACAAACAGCAGGACAAATTCGAGCGCGAACGCGAGGCCGACTGCCAATCCAGCGGGAAAAGTCCCGTCGCGGCGCCAGATTTCGGGCTTGAAACGCCAGGCGTAGGCGCCGACCACGACCGAACCGAGCACCGATCGCAGCCCGGCCTGCGTGATCGGGCCGAAATCCACGAGGGCCAGCTTGGCCGCGACCTGATTGAAACCCCAGCTGCCGCACAGCATCGCCATCAGCATCACGGCGTATCGGTCGAGCGGGCGAGGCGGCGGCATCATGGGGCGAAGGGCCATATTCGCGTACGCGGCGCAAGTATGTCTTTTCGCAGCCCGATCGGCCAGCGTGGATTCCGAACGAGATGAGGGCGGGCCTTTCGTTGGACCCGCCCTCATCGATGCGTCGTCACGGAAACAATCGTGTCTCGCGGAAGCTCCGTGAGCGACGCCCGGCGTCCAGAGCAAGGCTGGACTTTCGTGCGTCCCGCCGGTCAGAGACCGGCGAGATAAGAAGTCGGATCCACCGGCGTCGAGCCCTTGCGCAGTTCGAAATGCAGCTGCGGCGAACTGACGTTGCCAGACTGTCCGGACTTGGCGATCACCTGACCGCGCTTGACCACCTCGCCGCGCTTGACGTTGAGCTCGCCGTTGTTGGCGTAAGCCGTGACGAAGCCGTTGGGATGGCGGATCAGGACCAGGTTGCCGTAACCCTTGAGCTCGCTGCCCGCGTAGGCGACCGTGCCGTTTTCGGCGGCCCGGACCGAGGTGCCTTCGGGAACGGAGATGTTGATGCCGTCGTTGCCGCCGGACTTGAAGCCCTGGATGATGCGGCCGCGCGCGGGCCAACGGAATTCGGGCGCGGTTCCGGCATCGGCCTGCGGGCCGGCGACCGGCGGGATCCCCGCTCCGCGAACGTTTCCGGTCGGGGTCGGATCGACGGCGCCCTTCTTCGGCGCGGTCTTGGAAGGTTCGAGTTTGGCCACCGTGGTCTCGCCGGGCGCCGCGACCGGAGCCGTCGACTTCGCCTTGTCGATCTTGGCCGACCGCGTAGCGTCCGTGGCTTCGCGCTCGACTTTCTTCTTGGCCTTCGACTTGTCCGCGTCGTCGGAAGCTTCGACGGCTTCGCGCTCGACTTTCTTCTTGTGCTTCGACTTGGCCACATCGTCCGAGGAGTCGGCGGTTTCGCGCTCGACTTTCATCTTGTGCTTCGACTTGGCCGCATCGTCCGAGGCGTCGGCGGTTTCGCGCTCGACTTTCTTCTTATGCTTCGACTTGGCTGCGTCGTCGGAAGCTTCGGCGGCTTCACGCTCGACTTTCTTCTTGGCCTTGTGTTTGGCCGTATCCGCATCGGCGACTTCGCGTTCGGCTTTTTTCGCGGCCTTCTTCGACCGCAGAGCCGCCGTTTCCGCTACCTCCGTCTCGCGCTGCCGCGACGTCGCGACCGGCTCGGCGCCGGTCTTGGCCCCCGCGTTATAGACCGGCACGACGATCCGCATGCCGCCACGGACCTGCGAAGATGAACTCAAGCCGTTGGCGCTCAGCAGCGCCGCGGCCGGCACGCCATAGCGTTGCGAAAGTCCGTCGAGACTATCGCCCTCGGCGACAATGACGGGCGAGCCGCCGACCGCGGTCCAGCCCACGGCGGATCCCTTGACCGGTTGAACGGCCGACGGGCGAATCTGTCCCGTGCTGACGGGCGAAGACGTCGGCAGAGCCGAAACGGCGACCGGATTGGGGTGCGCCGCGGCGACATACTTGGGATTCGCCGACGCCAATGGCGTCGACCCCACTTTGGGGGTCGGCGCCGCGGCGTCGTTGGAAGCCGTCGAAAATGGATTGGTGAAGGGATTGCCTTCCCCAAACCGAGTGGCGTCGGCCGAGCAACCGGAAAGCCAGATCCCGACCAGACCCGTCAACGCGAATCGAAAAATGTTCCGTTTGACGAACAACTCAGCACAATCAGTCATCGGCTTACACCCACCCAACGCGACCCTACACACGCTGGCAATGTGCACGCTGCGAGTTAAGGGAAGGTTTAAGATGAATCGATTGTGTGAGAATATGGCGAAATAAGACGACTTCCTGGCTCGGGACGCGGCGGACGTAGACGAG
>JBAQGU010001046.1:0-2040 GCA_049287975.1 Roseiarcus sp. | reverse complement strand
CTCAACAAGGCTCTCGACAAGCGTCATGAAGGCGCGATCCGCCGCTTCGCGAAAGCCGAGACGGCGACGCAACTGCACGCGCTCTGGAAGCAGGCGCTCTACCAGGGCGAAATCGCAGGGCCGTATTGGGCGCTGCTGACCCATCCCGCAGCCGATGCTAAGCTCGTGCAGGACGTCTTCGGCGATGTCCACATGTTGTCGCATCAGGTCGGGGCGGCGGCGCGGCTCGATATCGCGCGCTTGCGGCGCCTCGAGGCTGAACTCGGCGAACGCGACGACAAGATCGCGCGGCAGCAGGTGCGTCTGGCCACTTCCGCAGCGGAGCGGGTAGCCATGCGCGAGACGATCGAACGGCTCGAGGCGAGGCTCGCAGAGTTCGAAGCGTCCGCGCCGGCTACGGCGCCGTCCGAGGAGCATTCGGCCGCGCTGGAGAAATCGCAGCGGAAACTCGCGGACGAAAGCGCACGCGCCGCCTCGCTGGAGCTGAAGCTGAGCGCAAGCGAGGACAAGCGCACGCGCGCCGAAGCTGAGAGTCGCGAGGCGATCGCCAGAGCCGACCTTGCTAAACGGGAGCTCGCCGCGCTCGAAGCGGCGCTCGAGCCGCTCGGCGAGGCTGGCGCGCACGAATTCGGCGAAGCGCTTCGAGGCTCGAAGGTTCTCTATGTCGGCGGACGGCCGAAACTGATCGACCAGCTCAAAGCTTTCGTCGTCGAGCGCGGCGGCGCGTTGATTGCGCATGACGGCGGCATCGACGACAATTTCGCCTTGCTGCCGGGCCTCGTCAGCCAGGCCGACGTCGTCTATTTCCCCGTCGATTGTATCAGCCACGCCGCGGCCGAGAAGATCAAGAAGCTCTGCCAACGGCTTGCGAAGCCCTGGGCGCCGCTTCGCTCGGCGAGCCTGGCGAGTTTTGTGTCGGAGATCGCGGCGAGCGTTGATCTGCGTCAAGGACGGTTCGCCACCGCGGCAGAATAGGATCGTCGGTCCCGACACAAGCCGTAGTTCCAAAAATCGTTGCTTCCTCGTTATGTTTAGTAGAATATATCGGGCCGATCGCTATCGATCGAGCCCGCGTTCGATCGCGAAGGGTCCCTGGTTCTAACCAGGGGTAGCTGAGCGACGACGGGCTCCAAAGGTCCCGGCAATCCCGCCCGACACGGGCGGAAATAGGAGGAAACCTCATGTTCCAGCAGGCATTAGAGACGATTTCAAAACAGGTCCTGATCCGCCCGACTTATGACAATTTCATCGGAGGCAAGTTCGTCGCCCCTGTCGAGGGCCGATATTTCGACAATCTGAGCCCGATCACCGGCGCAAAGCTGTGCCAGATCGCGCGCTCGACCGCCGCCGACATCGATCTGGCGCTCGACGCCGCGCACAAGGCCAAGGACGCCTGGGGGAGAACCCCGGTGGCGGAGCGCTCGGTCATCCTCAACAAGATCGCCGACAAGATGGCGGCCAATCTCGATCTGCTCGCGCTGATCGAGACGCTCGACAACGGCAAGCCGATCCGCGAGTCGACCTATGCCGACTTGCCGCTGTGCGTCGACCATTGGCGCTATTACGCCGGCGTCATCCGCGCCCAGGAAGGCGGCATTTCCGAAATCGACCACGACACCGTCGCCTATCATTACCATGAGCCGCTCGGCGTCGTCGGCCAGATCATTCCCTGGAACTTCCCGCTGCTGATGGCGGTCTGGAAGCTCGCGCCCGCGCTCGCAGCCGGCAATTGCGTGGTGCTGAAGCCCGCCGAGCAGACCCCGCTCAGCATTCTCGTGCTCGCCGAAATGATCGCCGACATCCTGCCGCCCGGCGTGTTCAACGTCGTCAACGGCTTCGGCCTCGAAGCGGGCAAGCCGCTCGCCCAGAGTAAGCGCGTCGCCAAGATCGCCTTCACCGGCGAGACCACGACCGGCCGCCTGATCATGCAATATGCCTCCGAGAACATCATCCCGGTGACGTTGGAGCTCGGCGGCAAGTCGCCGAACATCTTCTTCGCGGACGTGATGCAGACGGACGACGAGTTCCTCGACAAGGCGC
>JBAQGU010001045.1:0-7742 GCA_049287975.1 Roseiarcus sp. | reverse complement strand
CCTGGTCGGCGCGCGCGCGCTGGACGTCATTGAACGCGTCGATCACCGCGAGCGGCGGCTCTACGCGCTGCAATTGCACCTGGGTGATCTCGATGCCGGCCTTCTCGGAATCGAGCAGCTGCTGTAGCAGCTCGCGGGTTTCGTCGGCGATCTGCTGACGCTTGTCGGACATCGCGGCCTGGATGGGCGTGCGGCCGATCACCTCACGAAGGGCTCCCTCCGCCGCGATCTTCACGGCGATCTCGGGGGCGTCGATGCGAAACAGATACTCGCCCGCGTCGCGAATCTTCCAGAACACCGCGCAATCGGCCTCGACGATGTTTTCGTCGCCCGTCAGCATCTGCCTTTCGCGCCCGGCCGCGGGGTCGCCGGGCGCTGCGCCCGCGGAATTGCCGAGCTGAATCTGATTGATCTGCGTGACCTTCGGCAGCAGGACGGTATCGATCGGGTAAGGCCAATGGAAATGCAGCCCAGGTTGCGTGGTATCGACCCATTTGCCGAACCGGAGCACCACGCCCTGCTCGTCGGGCTGAACCTTGTAGATCGAGGTCGCGACCCAGCCGACGAAAGCCAGCGCGACGATCAGCGCGACGCCGCTCCGGCCTAGCCGGGGAATTTGAAAGACGGCGCCGAGGCTTTCCCCGATCATCGTTCGAAAGCCGGGGGCGGCGTCCCTCTCGCTCAACTCGGACATCGGCTCGCCCCGACATGTCGGCGAGGTCGCCGACCGCGCCACCGCCCGGTCGTTCTGTAGGCGCGGTCGCCGCCCGCGCCTCTCGCCATCTCTGCAAGGTTGGACGAACGAGGCGCTCGGCGCCGGACGCGGTCGGCGACCGCGGTTACAAGCGGTTCAATCCTGGCCAACGGCGAGGCTCTCCTCGAGCATCCGCGCTCGGGCGCGCAGCTTCTCCGTGTCGCTCTTCAGCTGACCGCAAGCCGCTGATATGTCGCGTCCGCGCGGCGTGCGGACGGGGCTTGCGTAGCCCGCCTTGAAGACGATGTCGGAGAAACGTTCGATCCTGTCCCAGTCCGAGCATTCGTAGGGACTGCCCGGCCAGGGATTGAACGGGATGAGATTGATCTTGGCCGGCAGGCCCTTGAGCAGCCGCACCAGCGCGATCGCCTCGGCGGGCGAGTCGTTGACGCCTTTCAGCATGACGTATTCGAACGTGATGCGGCGCGCGTTCGACGCGCCGGGATATTCGCGGCAGGCCTGCAACAGAGTTTCGATCGGGTACTTCTTGTTGAGCGGCACCAGCTTGTCGCGCAACGCGTCGTTCGTCGCGTGCAAGGAGACAGCGAGCATCGTCCCGCATTCGCGCCCGAGCTTTTCCATTTCCGGCGCGACGCCGGAGGTCGATACGGTGATGCGGCGCCTGGAGAGGGAAAGGCCGTCGCCGTCGGTCAGCACGCCGATCGCGTCGCGCACGTTCTCGAAATTATAGAGCGGTTCGCCCATGCCCATGAAGACGATGTTGGAGACGGCTCGCACTCCCTCGCCGGAGGGCACGAGCCCGTCCGTGGGCGCGATTCCGCCGGGAAAATCGCCCAGCCGATCGCGCGCGACCATCACCTGCGCGACGATCTCGGCCGATGTCAGGTTGCGCACCAGGGCCTGCGTGCCGGTATGACAGAAGGTGCAGTTGAGCGTGCAGCCCACCTGGCTGGAGACGCAGAGCGTGCCGCGATCGGATTCCGGGATATAGACGCACTCGATTTCGACTCCCTTGTCGTGGCGGCCGCTCGACGGCATCCGAAGCAGCCACTTGCGCGTGCCGTCTGCCGAAACCTGCTCGCTCGTGATCCGAGGCCGCTCCAGCGTGCAGCGCTCGGCGAGCTTGTCGAGCAGCGGACGCGAGATGTTGCGCATCGCTGCGAATTCGCTGATGCCGCGATGATAGATCCAATGCCAGAGCTGTCCGGCGCGCATCCGCAATTCGCGCTCGGGCACGCCTATTTCGGCGAGCGCGCGCGTGATCTCGGCGCGGGCGGCGCCGGCGAGGCGTATGGGGGCGCCGACCGGGGACGCGACGACTTGGGACGCTAGGGCGGCGGCGGTCATGATTCGACTTCTAGCATGGCGGGCGCTCGGGGAGAAACATTCGGGCGAGGCGGCGGACGAGCGGATTTAACTCTCGCCGTTCGCGAGTGGTTGGCAGGGGAGCGAGGCGTGAATATGACCGTCGGGCCGGGGTTGTTTCGAGGACCATCGCCGCCACGGGAAATCATGGCGCCATCGAGCTACAGCAGGCCGAGGGCTTGCGCCAAGGCGCTGAGCACAATATCGAAGCGTCCTGGTTCGACGGATAAAGGAAACCGTCGTCGCGGGCGGCGCCAGTCGTGACGTGCGCCGTCAAGAGAAAAGCGCGCTCGGGGGAGACCAGACGCGCGCAACCGAGGAGGACGCAATGAGAAAATCCGGGTATATAGCGTTGTTGTTGTCGGCGTGGCTGGGCGGCGCCGTCGGCGCCAGCGCGCTGACGCTGACCAGCCCCGACGTCAAAGAGGGCGGAACGATCGCCGACGAGCAGGTTTTCAACAGCTTCGGCTGTACGGGGAAGAGTATTTCACCCGCCCTGACTTGGTCGGGCGCTCCGAAGAACACGAAGAGCTTCGCCCTGAATGTCTACGATCCCGATGCGCCGACCGGCAGCGGATTCTGGCACTGGGTCGTCTTCAACATCCCCCCCGATACGACTTCGCTCGCCAAGGGCGCCGGCGATCCGAAGAGCGACGCCGCGCCGAAGGGCGCCATCCAGGGCCGGACGGATTTCGGAGTTCCCGGCTACGGCGGCCCGTGTCCGCCCAAGGGCGACAAGCCCCACCACTACATCTTCACGATCTATGCGGTCGACGTCGACAAGCTCGACGCCGACTCGAACACGACGGCGGCAGTGGTCGGCTTCAACCTGCATTTTCATACGCTCGCGAAGGCGAGCCTCACGGCGCTCTACGGCCGCTGATCGGCGCGCCCTCCGATGCGCGGACCTGAAACAATCGGCGTCCGCGCGTCTCATCGGGCTGGATATCGCCATGCGCCAAGCAACGGCCCGACGAAAGGGCCGTGCACGGCGCAACTGGCGACGTGCCTCTGAACTGGCGCGTTTTGGTGAGCGCTGCAAAACGAACCCATGATCATGCGCCACGTTTTTTCGAGTATTGGGGGCCGCCGATGAAACGCGCTTTCACGATCGCAGCGGTGCTCGCCTTATCGGCCGTAGCCGCCTGCGCATGGAAGCCCGATGTCGATCAGATCGCCCAATCGAAAATGATCGGACTGAGCAAGAAAGCGATTCTCGCCTGCATGGGCGAACCGGTCCGCCGCAGATCGATCGGCGCCACAGACATCTGGTCCTTCGCCTCCGGCACGGTGCGGATCGAAGGCGAGAGCATCGCGACCTTCGGCTATAAGAGGCACGCGCTGTGCAATGTCGAAATCGTGCTGACCAAGGGCATGGTCAGCCAAATCACTTACACCGGACCCGACGGCGATCCGCTGGACCTCGGAGAGCGATGCAGCTTCGACGTCGAGCGTTGCGTTTCCGCTTTGACGGTGCGGTATTAGGTAGCGAGCAGCGCGTTCCCTCGAGCCGCGTTCGCGACGACGCGCCGAGCCGAATCGGGTATCGGCAGCCGCGCGTTCGCGCTGTCGAGAAACTCGACCGTCGTATAAGCCAACACGGTGTCGCCGATGTTTTCGAGATCGTGAATCATCGACTCGCCCTTGGCGTAATGCATATGTCTCGTGTCTCCGGCGCGATATGCCGATTCGATCGTGCGGCCATCGCCATAATGCGAGCGCGCCCGTCCGTCCGTCAGCGCGGTCCAGAAATAGTCGAGGACGTGGCGATGAAAGCCGATGCGCTCGCCGGGCGCGAGGCTGAGCGACCAGACGCGCACGCGATCCGATTCCGACAACAGCACCTGCCCGACGCAACCGTTCATTCCGTTGGCCGCGAACTCCCGTTGCAATTCCGCGGGCCAGCCTTCCATCGCTTTTGACGTTTCCGCGGCCATGGCGCGACCCCTTTTTTCTGCATTGGACGGAATCATAGGTTGGCCAGAGTGGCTGTCAAGCGCGACCGCAATGCAATTCCCTTCTCCCGCTTGCGGGAGAAGGTGGCGCGAAGCGGCGGATGAGGGCCTTCTCTGGCTCGGAATCGCGGCCCCGCCCTCACCCCAACCCTCTCCCGCGAAAAGCGGGAGAGGGGGTCTACGCCTCAAAACCCCGCCGCCATTTCCTCGAGCCTCCGGTGCGCCGATTGCCGAGCGGCGTCGATCGGTCCTGGTGGCCCGACGGTCGGGCCGATCGGTACGAACCGTGGGTCGTGGAGCCCGATGAAGCGCAGCACGTCGCGCAGGTAGGGCGTCGCCATGTCGGTACGGCCTCGGTTCATGCCCGTGACGAAATCGCCGCCGCTCGCGAGGATCACGAGCGTCGGCCGGGTCTTCAGCAGCGGACTGTAGCCGCGTGAGGGATCGAAGCTGAAAGTGAGGCCGGGTTGTACGATCAGGTCGAAATATTGCTTCAGTTTGTATGGAATGCCGAAGTTCCACATCGGCGTCGAGATCAGCACGCGATCGCCGAGCGCGAGCCTGATCACCATCCGCTCGATGACGGCGAACGCGTCGCGCTGCGGGTCGTTGAAAGGACGTCCCGCGGTGCGCGCGTATTTGGCCTCGAGCGCCGCGCCGTCGAATTCGGGGAGGCTTTCGCGCCAGAGATCGAGCGTATCGAAGTCCCAGCCCGCGTGAGTTTCCCGGAAGCGCGCGAGAAACGCATCGGCGCCCCCGCTCGACGCGGAGTCGCGGCGAGGCGAAGCGCTGATGTGGAACAGCTTTGGCAAGCGCCCTGGTCTCCTTGTCGCGGGGCGTCAGCCGAGTGCTGCGATGACCGAGTCAGCGTTCGTGACGACCGAAACGTTCTGCAGCGCGAAGTTGATCGAGGCGTTGTGCCAGTCGGCGTTCATCGTCGAACAGCAATCCTCCGGCACGATCATGAAATAACCCTTGTCGGCGCCGGTTCTGGCGGTGTGCTCGACCGACATGTTGGTCCAGGCGCCGGTGTTGATGATCATGTCGCGCTTGCCGCTCTTCAGCAGCGTCTCGAGCTTTGTGCCCTCCCAGGCGCTCATCCGCATCTTCTCGACGATCAGATCGCCGGCCTGCGGCTCGAGCCCCGCCACGGGAGCCACGCCCCAACCGCCGCGCACCATCGCCCTGTTGTCGACGACGCCCTCGAACAGCGGCGCGTTCAGCGTCACGCCGGGAGCGCCCGGCTCGACCACGAACCAGACATGAATGATCATCACGCCGCGCCCGCGCGCCGCGTCGGCGAGGCGGCGTACGTTCTCGACGACGCCTTGCGAACGCGCGTGCGCCGGCGCGCCAGAGGCTGCAAAAGCACCACCCTCTATGATGACGTCGTTCTGCATGTCCTGGATGATCATGGCGCAGCGCCGGGGATCTAGTGTAAGGCTCTGCGCCGAGGAAGCCGCGCGCTCCGCGCCGCCTGTAGCCGAAGGCGCGCCGCGCCCGCGCGCGTTCATATAGGGCTCGTTGCGTGGGCCGACCTTGGTCGCGACGGTGTAGACAGAATGGGTCGCGGTCATGAACAGGGTGCGAAAGTCCTCGCCGCCCCAGGCGAGGTTCGCGACCTTCTCGGGTACGCGCAGCTTGCCGATCAGATCGCCCGACGAGGCGTAGACCCAAACGCCGCCGGGGCCCGTCACCCAGACGTCTCCGCGCGCGTCGCATTTCATGCCGTCGGGGACGCCGGGCTCCAGCGACGAGCGGATGCCGCTGGCGAAGATGCGGCCGTTGGAGAGCGAGCCGTCGGCCGCGACGTCGAAGACGCGGATCAGCGTCTGCACGGTGTCATTGACATAGAGCCGCTTCTCGTCGGGCGAGAAGCAGAGGCCGTTCGGCTGGTCGAACAGATAGCGATCGACGAGCAGTTGCGGCGCGCCCCCATTCGGGGGCACGCGATAGACGCCCTGAAAACCGAGCTGCCGAGGCCGCTCGACGCCGAACACCGGCATCCGACCAAACCACGGATCGGAGAAATAGATCGAGCCGTCCGAGCGCACGCAGACGTCGTTGGGACTGTTGAGTTCCTGCTTGTCGAAATGCGAGGCGAGAACCTCGCGCCGTCCGTCCGGCCGCTCGCGGATCAGCGACGAGGTCGCGTGCTCGCAGACGATCAGATTGAGATCGGCGTCATAGGTCATGCCGTTGCATTTGTTGGACGGACGCCGCACGTCCGCGACGCCTCGCTTGGCGTCCCAACGCCGCCGGACGTCGGCGGGCATGTCGGAGAATAGAAGAAAATGCTCGACGGGGTGCCAGATCGGCCCCTCGGTGAAAGTGAACCCCGAACCGAGTTGGCCGACCGGCGCGAAGGGGTCGATCAGGGTCTCGAATTCAGGCTCGAGAACGGCATGGGTCATGGGAAGGCTCCTTTCGGTTCAGCCGTCATTGCGAACAACAACAACCGTCATTGCGAGCGCAGCGAAGCAATCCACGGTTCCGCTGCCGCTCGCCTGCCGAATTCGGCGCGCCTTGCCCGCTCACGCCGTGCGTCACAAAAACGTTCGCTACACGACGGGCGCTGTTAGCGCGTCGAACGTATGTCTCGTGGAGAGATAGATTGCTTCGCGGCGCTCGTAATGACGGAGAGCGCCGACCGCAGCCGTCATTGCGAGCGACAGCGAAGCAACCCAGACTGAGCCACAGTTGGAGACCCCTAATCTGGGTTGCTTCGCTTTGCTCGCAATGACGGGGGCTCATGCGGGGAACCACTGCCGCCTCGGATAGGACTGCACGATCGGACCGGGCACCTGGTCTTGCAGGCGTCCGGTGACGACGCCACCCTCGACCTTGCAGGGGCGGTCGTGCACGGGCAGCAGGAAGCGCGCGTTGGCGAGCAGCTTCTTGATCGCGCCTTTCTCCGCGCGCTTGGAGAGGCCGTGGTTGCCCGTCGTCTGCGGCTCCGCGTCCTGGGTCTGGCGAAACGGCTCCACCAACTGATCGTTGATGTCGTAGAGCACGTCGCCGCAGATGGTCGCAACGCCCTCGGCGGTGTGGACGTGGATGTTCATCGAGCCCTCGGTATGCGCGCCAGCCGCCTCGCAATAGACTCCCGGCATCAATTCGATCGGCCCGGAAATTTCGAGATCGAGCAGCCGCAGCGCATGCCGCGCGTGCAGCCGGTCGATCAGATGTTTGATGTCGGGCGCGGGATATTGCGGGTGTTGGAGGCCGGAGACGGAATATTCCAGCTCCTTGCGATTGATGACGACGGTCGAGTTCATCGGGAAAAGGTCGTCCTTGCCGGCATGGTCGATGTGCAGATGCGTGTGCGCGACGAAGCGGACATCGCCCATCCGCACGCCGTGCCGGGCGAGCTGGTTCTCGATCATGTTCTCATGGAATTGGAGCCCGCGCATGCCGAGCGTCTCCATGATCTGGTTGGAGCGATAGCCGGTGTCGACCAGGAGCGGGTAGGGGCCGCCGAGAATCAGAAAGCCGAGCGTCAGCACGCGCCGCGTGCGGCCGCAATCGCGGCCGAGCACGAGAAAGCTCGATTCCAGCTCGATGTCGCCGTAGTCGAGCAGCTTGATCTCCAACGCCATCCATTCCTCCCGGTAATTCCCCACCCCGTCCTTACGGGGAGGGGTTAGGGGTGGGGTGCGCGCCGCTTGCGCAAGCTCCGAGGCTTCCCAACGGAGAGCCCCACCCCC
>JBAQGU010001044.1:0-2645 GCA_049287975.1 Roseiarcus sp. | reverse complement strand
ATGACGCTGGGGCGGCAGATTTCGCGTCGCCCGTTTCATCTGTGGGGACCGGCCGCAGGCCGGTACGAACTCGCAATGACGGGCCCTCGATTCCTTATTTGCTGACAGACCCTCCTGCTACCGCCCGATGGCGTAGGCCTCCATATGCCGCGGCGTGGCGGCGGCCTTGATCAGGCCGTTGGTCGACGAGGCCGCGCAGAGGCGTCCCAGCGACCAGCCGTCCGCGATGTTCAGACGATGACCGCGCCGCGTCAACTCGGCCAGCGTCTCGGCGCCAAAGCGATCCTCGATTGCGAGCGCGCCGGGCTTGGCGAGACGCGGGGTGAAGGAGCTCGGGAAATGCATGTTGTTGAACATCGGCGCGTCGATCGCCTCTTGCAGGTTCTTGTGATGATGAAAATGGCGGAGCAACAGCAGCAGCGTCCATTGATCCTGCTGGTCGCCGCCAGGCGAACCGCAGACGAGATAAGGCGCGCCGTCGCGCTCCACCAGCGTCGGCGAGAGCGTCGTGCGCGGTCGCGCGCCTGGGATCAGGCTCGACGGCAGGCCCTCGGCGAGCCAGAACATCTGCGCGCGAGTTCCCAGAGGGAAACCGAGCGCGGGGATGACGGGCGAGCTCTGATACCATCCGCCACTGGGCGTGGCGGCGATCATGTTGCCCCAGCGGTCGATGATGTCGAGATGCACGGTGTCGCCGCGATATTCCGGCAACGGCGCGAATGTCGGCTCGCCGCCTCCGGGTCCGACAGGCGTCGCCGATCCCGCGAGCGCCAGCATCGTCTTCAGCCGAGGAGTTGAAAGCTCAGGCAATCCGGGCCGCAGCTCCAGCGAGGCGTCCTTCCCAACCAACTCGCGACGCGAATCGTTGTAGGCGTCACTCAGCAGCGTCGCCAATGGTACTTCTGCGAAAGCCGGATCGCCATAGAAGGCCTCGCGATCGGCGAACGCGAGTTTGGCGCATTCGGTGACGACATGCACGAACTCGGCGCCGTTCGGATCGAGCGCGGCGAGATCGTATCCCTTCAAGAGCGCGAGCTGCTGCAGCAGCACGGGCCCCTGCCCCCAGGGACCGGTCTTGTGGACGCGCCAGCGACCGTAGTCGTAACTCGCGCTGTCTTCCCAAGTCGCGCGCCAACCCGCCATGTCGCCGGCGGTGAGAAGGCCGACGTTGCGCCGGCCGGTACCATCCATTTGTGGCGTGCGCGTCGCGAAGCGGTCGATCGCCTCGGCGACGAACCCGCGATAGAAGGCGTCGCGCGCGGCTTCGATCTGGCGCTCGCGATTGCCGCCGGCCGCCTTCGCCTCGGCGACGATCCGCTTGTAGGTGGCGGCGACGCCTGGCGTGCGATACAGCGTTCCCGGCTTCGGCGGCTCGCCGTCGGGCAGCCATACCGCCGCCGAACTCGGCCATTCCGCCTTGAAGAATTCGACCAACGGCAGCAGCGACATCGTCACGCGCGGAAGAACCGGAAAGCCGTTCTCGGCATAGCCGATCGCAGGCTCCAGCACCTGCTCGAGGGTCATCGTTCCATAGTCGCGCAGCAGCAGCATCCAGCCGTCGAACGCACCCGGAATCGCCGCCGCGAGAAAGCCGGTTCCCGGAATCAAGCTGAGGCCGAGTTCGCGGAACTTGGGAAGAGTCGCGGCGGCCGGCGCCGTGCCCTGGGCGCAGAGGACGCGCACCGCGGAATCGCGAGCGCTGTAGAGAATGGCCGGCATGTCGCCGGCGGGGCCGGACAGATGCGGCTCGACGATCTGCAACGTGATCCCCGTCGCGACCGCCGCGTCGAAGGCGTTGCCGCCGCGCTCCAGGATCGACATGCCGACGGCCGAGGCGAGCCAATGCGTCGAACTCACCGCGCCAAAGGTGCCGATGATCTCCGGCCGGGTGGTGAACGCGGCGCTCATTCGACGCTGGCCCCGTCGATCAGCGCGATCGCCTCGTTGGTCGAGAGCACGCCGCCAAAGGCCTGGAGGAAGATCGACAGCGTCGCGTTGTGCTCGGCGTCGTTGCGCGAGGCGTTGGCGTCGGAGATCATGATCGTCTTGAAGTTGCGCATCGCCGCGTCGCGCGCGGTGCATTCGCAGCACACGTTCGTCACCGTGCCGACGATCAGCGCCATTTCGATCCCTCGCGCGCGCAGCCGCGTCTCCAACTCGCGCGCCGGATCGGCGAACGGGGTCAGGCGGTTCTTCGAGACGAGGAGATCGTCGGCCCGACGGTCGAGTTCGCGCCACAGGGCGTGCTCGGGCTGGCCCTCGGCGAAGGCGAGGCGGAAGCGGTCGGACGTCTCGCCCGTGATGATAAAGTTGAAGAAGGTCGTCCAATCCTTTTCCGCGCCCGGCCCATAGGTCGAGACAATCCAGACGATGGTCCCGCCCGCGCGCCGCAGCGCGCCTGCGAGCCGATTGATGTTGGGCACGATTTCGCGCGCCACGGGGATTTCGGCCACCCCGCTCGGCGCCACGAACCCGGTCTGCATGTCCACCACCAGCAGCGCGGTCTTGCCCGGCTCGATCGTGGTGAACGGCTGCACCCGTCCGCGGCGGCGGTTGGAGATGTCGATGGCCTGTTGCGCGATCTCGATTCTGTGCATCGATTACCAACTCCCTTCCCGTCATTGCGAGCGGAGCGAAGCAATCCA
>JBAQGU010001043.1:0-3041 GCA_049287975.1 Roseiarcus sp. | reverse complement strand
GTCGGGCCCGCGCGCCACGGGTTGGTGGTCGAGCTCGGACCCGGCACCGGACCCGTCACCAAGGCGCTGGTCGAGCAGGGGATCGCGCGAGAGCAATTGGTTCTCGTCGAATATGACAGCAGCTTCTGCCGCCTGCTGAGCCAACGCTTCGCGCCGGCGCGGATCGTGCAGGGCGACGCCTATGAGCTGCCGCGCACGCTCGCCGAATTTGCGGGACGGCCGATCGCCGCCATCGTCTCTAGCCTGCCGCTGCTCAATCAGCCTCCTGCCCTCCGCGCCAAGCTCATCGAGGACGCGTTCGCGCTGATGGGCCCCGCGGGCGTCTTCGTTCAGTTCACCTACGGCCTGAAATCGCCAGTGCCGCGCAGCGCGTGCGTGAACAAATACTCGGCGCAATGCAGCGCGCCGATCTGGCGCAATCTGCCGCCGGCGCGGGTCTGGATCTATCGCGCCGACGCCAAGGGAATCGTCGCCGAGCCGTTTCTGGCGCGGCTTCGCGACGGGGTCAGTCGGATTGGCGAGCGCTGGGCGGCCAAGAAGCACGAGGCCGAGCATGTGACCGGCCATCACCGCGCGCGCATGCGCGGAATCTGGGCGCGAGACGCCAAGGACGCGTTCGACGCCGCGCGCCGAGGCCGCCGGTCGCCGCCCGAGGAATGAGCGAAATGATCGAACCGCCCATTTCTCGGGAGCCGACGCCGCGCGAACGGCTGATCGTCGCGCTCGACGCGCGCAGCGTCGCCGAAGCGGAGCGTTGGATCGAGACCCTCGGCGACAGCGTCAGTTTCTACAAAGTTGGCATGGAACTGGTGTATAGTGGCAGCGGCCTCGGCCTGATCGAGCGGCTCGTCCAGTCGGGCAGAAATGTCTTCGTCGATCTGAAGCTGCATGACATTCCCAACACGGTGGAACGTGCGACCGCGCAGATCGCGCGGCTCGGCGCGTTCTTTTTGACGATCCACGCGTATCCGCAGACGATGCGCGCCGCGCTCGCCGGCGCCAAAGGCTCGGGATTGAAGCTGCTAGGGGTGTCGGTGCTGACATCGAGCGACGATGCCGATCTCGCCGAGGCGGGCTATGCCTTCGGCGTTCGCGCGCTGGCGCAGCGGCGCGCCGCGCAGGCCCAGGAAATCGGCGTCGACGGCCTCATCGCCAGCCCCGCGGAAGCCGCGATGTTGCGCGCGGCTTGCGCGAGAGACTTCCTGCTGGTGACGCCCGGCGTTCGTCCGGTCGGCGCCGAAATCGGCGATCAGAAGCGCGTCGCGACGCCCGGCGAAGCGATCGCCGCCGGCGCGGATTATCTCGTCGTCGGACGGCCGGTAACGCAGGCGCCCGACCTGCGCGCAGCCGCGGAGGCGATCATCCGGGAGATCGAAGAGGCAGCCGAGATCACTTGAAAGAGTCCTGGAACATGGCACGGTGTCGGAGCGCCGCCGTTCGAGAACGTCCCGCGGCTCGTCACGCCGCCGCGCCAAAATCCAATTCGGCGGTGATGCGAGACCATGGCACGCTGACCTTGCCATGTTCGTCTCGCATGATCAGACCGGCATCGGTCAGCAACGCGACGTCGGCATGAACGCCGCGATAGTCGCGGGCCAGGGCTTTGGCCAGGGCGCGAATCGAGACGGGGCCAAGCTTGCGCAAGGTCGCCATCAGTGTCCATCGGTTGGCGGTCAACAGTTTCAGCAGTCCGGCCATGCTCTCGAATGCGAGCTTCGCCACGCCGACTTTGTTTGCGCCCTCATCCAGCCGCCGCCCCATCGCGAGAGCGCCCTCAAAAAAGGAGTCGAGGTCTTCGACACGCAGTGTCACCTCTCTCATCTAGTTCGCTCCTTTCGGACATCGGTCATGAAATCTCGGATCAATGTCTCGTAGTTGGTGAACCGGTACGTCTCCTCGCGGTCTCGATAATGCCGGTGATCACCCTTGCCGGTCGCATCAAGTCGTTCGAGTTGACCGCCTCGATGTCAGTGCATGGAACTCGTCTACGGCGGCGCCTAGTCGCGCGCGTCATTCAAAATGAGGTCCTCTAAGTTGTGTCATTCCCGCGAAAGCGGGAATCCAGAGCCCCGGCACGCGCGGCCAAGTCTGGATGCCCGCTTTCGCGGGCATGACATTGGCGTTCTGAGTCATCCCCCCTTTTCGCGGGCGTTGGTTTTGCAACGCTCCATTTGAGTCGGGCACCCGAGGCGTTCCGCTGTCGCTGCCGTTCGGAGAGCTTGGGTCAGAAGCTCGCTCTCGCAGGGGCGATGACGACCACCCGCCCGCAGGTACCGTCGCGGGTCAGGACGGCGCTGGCGACCCCCCAAAGAACCGGGCCCTGACGCCCGTCAGCCACGACCGGGCCGCCGGAGTCTCCCCTGCAGACTTCCGATCCGCGCGCAGCCGCGATCACGAGGCCAGTCGAGGTGACCAGCAGGCGATCCAGTCGCACCGTCTTCAGCACGCCGACGCCCTGCTGCGAGACTCCCGCTCCGGCGAGCCTGAGAACCGACGGCGGCAGTCCCCGCCCGATCGGGATTGGCTTGCGGCCGCGCACCGGCGCCGCGAGCCGCAGGACGGCCGTGTCGAGCGACAGTTCCAATAGTCCAGCGTATTCCTCAGGCAGGTCGGCTGATGACACGTCATATTTGTCGACTTCTGCGACCCGGATTGCGGGTCGCACGGGCCTCGAGCCCTCGTAAAAGACAACGGCCGAGGCAACAGGATTCCGGACACAGTGGGCGGCCGTGAGGACCAGATCTGGCGACACCAGCACACCCGAGCACCGACTGAGACCTATTTCCCCGGAGCCGGCGTGCAGAGCTCCAACTTCGACGGTCGCTCGAGCAAGCGCATATCGGCCAGCAAGCACTCCACCTTCGATAGCCTGGGCGGGACTCGAGACCAGCAAGCAAGCCAGGCCAGTAACGCTGAAAAAGCCGAAATGACGTCCGTGGGGCATGGCTGAGACTCGCGAGACTGCGCCCGCTATGTGGGTGTTCGGACCTGAGCAGCAAGGGGCGCAGCAGGTGGAAGGGCGGGGAACAGCCCCGAAGTCT
>JBAQGU010001042.1:0-8225 GCA_049287975.1 Roseiarcus sp. | reverse complement strand
TCGGACATCGGTGGAGACACAATCATCGGAGGAAACACAATGGATCGACGCAACTTTCTGCGCGCGGCCGCGGTCGCGGCTGCATCATCCGTAGCCGTCCCTGCTTTCGGGCAGGACGCCAAGACCGACCCGCCGGGCGCCATGCCCCCGCCGCGCGACTGGAACGACCCCTCGACCGCGATCTATCCCGATCCCGCCTTCGAGGTTTTCGACCCGCGCTTCGCCAAGTACAGCGGCGGCACGGCCGGCTTGGTGCGCGTCTGGACCGGCGGCGTGTGGACCGAGGGGCCCGTATGGTTCAGCGACCAACAGCGGCTGATCTTCAGCGACATCCCGAACGACCGGCTGATGGCCTACGACGTCACTACCGGCAAGACACAAGTGTTCCGTCAGCCGTCCAACTTCACCAACGGCAACACCCGTGACCGCCAGGGCCGCCTCATCTCCTGCGAACAGGGCACGCGCCGCGTCACCCGCACCGAATACGACGGGACGATCACCGTGCTGGCCGACAAGTTCAACGGCAAGCCGCTGAACTCGCCGAACGGCGTGATCGTCAAGTCCGACGACACGGTGTGGTTCACCGACCCGAGCTACGGCATCGGCGGCGACCACGAGGGAAACCGCGGCGAGGCGGAACTGCCGCGCAATGTCTACCGCCTCGATCCGAAGAGCGGGAAGATGGACGTCGTCGTCGGCGACTTCAGCATGCCGAACGGGCTTTGCTTCTCGCCCGACGAGAAGAAATTCTACGTCACCGACACTGGCGAACTGGGTGGCGCGTTCAAGCAAACGCTGATCCGGGTCTACGACGTGGAGGACAACGGCAAGCTCACAAACGGAAAGCTGATGCACGACTTCAAGGACGTGCCTCAGCCCTACATCGCCGACGACATCCGCGCCGACGAGGACGGCAATATCTGGGCGGCCGGCGGCTGGTCGCCGAACCACGCGATGAACGGCGTGCGCGTGTTCGCGCCGGACGGCACAGCGCTCGGCGCGATCGTGGTGCCGGAGGTCGCCGCGAATCTCTGCTTCGGCGGCCACCACCATAACCGACTGTTCATCTGCGCCAGCACCTCGGTCTACGCGATGGACGTCGGCACACGTGGCGTCGAGTTGTAATGTCAGCCGCTGTGTCTCGTGGGGATTGATCTAGCGGAAGCGGCGTCGGACGGCGGTGAGTGCGATCTGTTCGGTCTGCCAGGGTTTGGTGCACGCTAGCACCACCTTGGCAGCTACTTAGGCTCTGCACCGGGCTCGAATTCAGCGGAGTTTAGCTTGTGTCCCGGTCCGGGTTGCTTGGCGACGACCTTGATCGTCGGCCGATGCTGTTTCTCAGGTCAAGGCTTCTGTTATCGGCAGATTGTAGATGGCGCAGCGCCAGACAACGTAAATGTCACCATCCAAAGCGCTACGGACAGCCTTCTTCTCGTTGCCATTGAGTTGCAACGGTGACACGTCAGCGAAAGGTCCTCTTTCGCATGAATCGACCCGAGCACCCTGCCGTAGCGCCTGGTAGCTTGCTTTGATATCTACCGTTGATAGATATCACACCGCCCGTGTGCATCCATCAATTCCTCCGGCAGTTGCAGAAAAAGGCGCCTAACGGCTTGAAGTCGCTCGATGCAGAACTGAAATCGGCGCCCCGCTCCTACCCCTCGAACTTGTTGTTCTTCGGGAACCCCTTGGGCGGCAGGCGGCCGGCTTCGGCGCGGTTGCCGATCCATTCCCTCAGCTCCGCCTTGGCGACGGTGAAGGTGCGGCCTGCGGAGTCGCGCCAGGTCAGCCCGTCCGCGAGCGCGAACACGCGCGCGTCGGAGAGGCCGCCGTCCTTGTAGCGTTGCAGCCGCACGCCCTTGCCGCGCGCCATCTCCGCCACCTGCGTCAGCGGAAATGCCAGCAGCTTGCGGTTCTCGCCGATCGTGGCGACGTGATCGCCCGCCGCCGGCGTCGCGAGGCGCGCGAGCGCCGGCGCGTCGACGACGAGCACCCCCCTGCCCTTCCGCGTCGAGGAAATCATTTCGTCCTGCCCGACGACGAAGCCGCGCCCGTCGGAGGCGGCGATCAGCATCTTCTCGCCAGGCCCATAGGGCCAGACCGCGACGATCGCGGCCGCTTCGTCGATGTCGGCCATCAGGCGCACCGGCTCGCCCTGCGAGCGCCCGCCCGGCAGTTTGGAGGCCTCCAGCGTGTAGACCTTGCCATCGCTCGCCAGCACCAGAATCTTCGAAGTCGTCTCGGCGAAAAACGAAGTCTGCAAGCCGTCGTCGCCCTTGAAGGTCGCGGTCGAGAGGTCCGCGACATGCCCCTTCAGCGCGCGAATCCAGCCCTTCTTCGAAAGCAGGATCGTCACCGGCTCGCGGTCGATCAGCGATTCGGCGAGGTCGATCACGACATCCGGCGGCGCTTCGAACGCAGTGCGCCGCTTGCCGATCTTGCTCTCCGGCCCGTATTTCTTCTTGGTGTCGCGGATCTCGTGGGCGATGATCTGCCACTGCTTCTTGTCGGAGGCGAGCATCGCCTCGATCTGGGCCTTCTCCTCGATCAGGTCGGCCTGCTCCTTGCGCAACGCCATTTCCTCGAGCCGCCGCAACGCGCGCAGCCGCGTGTCGAGGACGTAATTGGCCTGAACTTCGCTCAGCGCGAACCGCGCCATCAGCGCGCCCTTCGGCTCGTCGTGCTCGCGGATGATGCGGATCACCTCATCGAGATTGAGGAAGACGACGATCATGCCGGCGACGAGTTCGAGCCGTCGCTCGATCGCCGCCAGCCGGTGCCGCGAGCGGCGCTGCAGCACGTCGCGCCGGTGGTCGAGCCATTGCTGCAGAGCTTCGACGAGCCCGATCACGCGCGGCGTGACGCCGTCGACCAGTACGTTCATGTTGACGGAAATGCGCGTCTCGAGCTCGCTGAGCTTGAAGAGTTGCTCCATCATCACAGCCGGCTCGACGTTGCGCGCGCGGGGCTCGAGCACGATGCGGACGTCCTCGGTCGATTCGTCGCGGACGTCGCCCAGCAGCGGCGCCTTCTTCTCGTTGAACAGCTCGGCGAGTTGCTCGATCAGCCGCCCCTTCTGCACGCCGTACGGAATTTCCGTGACGACCGCGACCCAGCCGCCGCGCCCGGTATCCTCCTTGACCCACCGTGAGCGCAGCCGGAACGCGCCGCGCCCGGTCCGGTAGGTCTCCGCGATCGAGGCGCGATCGTCGACCACGATGCCGCCGGTCGGGAAATCCGGGCCAGGCGCGAAACCGAGCAGCGCCTCGCACGTCGCATCGGGATGCGAGATCAGATAGAGCGCGGCGTCGAGCAGCTCGGCGACGTTGTGCGGCGGCACCGAGGTCGCCATGCCAACCGCGATTCCCTGGGCGCCGTTGGCGAGCAGGTTCGGCGTCGCCGCCGGCAGCACGATCGGCTCCTTCGCGTCGCCGGAATAATTGTCGCGCCAGTCGATCGAGTCTTCGTCGATGCCTTCGAGCAGAAGCCGGGCGAAGTCGGTCAGCCTCGCCTCGGTGTAGCGATAGGCGGCGGCATTGTCGCCGTCGATGTTGCCGAAATTGCCCTGCCCTTCGACGAGCGGGTAACGCGAGGCGAAATCCTGCGCGAGACGCACCAGCGCCTCGTAGATCGCCTGGTCGCCGTGCGGATGGAACGAGCCCATCACGTCGCCGACGATCTTCGCGCATTTCTTGAACGCCGCGCCGGGATCGAGTCTCAAGGTGTGCATGCCGTAGAGAATCCGCCGATGCACCGGCTTCAGCCCGTCGCGTGCGTCCGGCAGCGCGCGGCCCATGATGGTCGAGAGGGCATAGGCGAGATAGCGCTCCTCCAGCGCCTCGCGAAGGTTCACGTCGACGGGCTCTGACGGAGGCGGCGGAGGGGGCGGTGCGACTCGGGCCATGCGGCGGGGTTAGCGGGTCGCGCGAGTCGCGGCAAGAGCCGGAGCGAAGCGCACGGAGGCCTCCGATCTACGAGCTACGATTTCGTCCTGATCGCTCGCCGAGTCGGCGCGGGACGGGTCATGGCGCGCCCCCGATCGCCGCAAGGCGCTTGTCGATGGTCTGACGCAGTTCGGGAAAGTCGATCGGCTTGGTGAACAGGCCGGCGGCGCCGCCCTCGATCGCCTTGCGCCGCGTATCCTGGTCGCCATAGGCGGTGATCATGATGACGGGCACGTCGGGCCGCGCCAGCCGCGCGCGCGGCAGCAATTCGAGGCCGCTCATGCCGGGCATGTTGATGTCGGAGAGGATGAGGATGAGGCTCGCATCCTCGACCGTCTCGACGACTTTCAACGCCTCCGGGGCGGATTGCGCGAATTCCATCGCGAAGCGCGCCGACCGGATTTCACGCCGGAATTGCTGGCGGAACAGGTCGGCGACGTCGGGCTCGTCGTCGACCACCAGGATGAGCGCGCTCATGTTCCCCTCTCCCCTTGTGGGAGAGGGGTCAGGGGTGAGGGGTCGCGCCGCAAGGCGCCCGGGTGCGTCACGAAGCCGGCGCTTGCGCGCCAACCCCTCAGCCGGCCCCCATAGGGCGTTCGAAGAACGCCCGTCTTTCGACGGGCTATGGGGCCACCTTCTCCCGCAAGGGAAGAAGGGGCGCCAGCCTCACTTCGCATCTCTCGCCCCACTCGCACGCGGCAGGACGACCGTAAACTGCGTGTAAGCTCCCGGCTCGGTCGAGACCTCCAGCGTCCCGCCGTGCTGCTTGACGACGATGTCGTGGCTGAGCGAGAGACCGAGCCCGGTGCCCTCCCCGGCCGGCTTGGTGGTGAAGAACGGGTTGAACATCTTGGCCTTCACTTCCTCGTTTATTCCGGTCCCGTTGTCGCGAATGGCGATCTCGACGCTGTCGCCCAGATCCCGGGTCGAGGCGGTGATCGTGGGTTCCCACGCCCCGTTCACCTCGCCCTGCCGGCGCTTCGTCGTCGCGTAGAAACCGTTCGAAATCAAGTTCAGCAGCACGCGGGTCACCTCCTGCGCGTAGAGGTCGGCGGCGCCGGCGTCGGGGTCGAGCGATTTGACGATCGTCACGTTGAAGCCGGGCTTCTCCGCGCGGGCGCCGTGATAGGCGAGATTGAGCGCCTCTTCGACCATAGCGTTGACTTTCACGCTCGAGCGCTCGCCGGAGCCTTCGCGCGAATGCAGCAGCATGTTCTTGACGATCGAATCGGCGCGCTGGCCGTGCTGCACGACCTTGTCGAGGTTAGAGGTTACCATCCCGATCAGCTCGTCCGCCGCTTTGCGCCGGCCCTCCTCCAGCGGCGCGCCTCCCAGCACCTCGCGCAGTTCGTCGAGCAGCTCGCGCGAAAGGGCCGAGAAGTTGTTGACGAAATTCAGCGGGTTCTTGATCTCGTGAGCGATGCCCGCGGTGAGTTGGCCGAGCGAGGCGAGCTTCTCGGATTGAATCAGCCGATCTTGCGCCCTGCGCAGATCATCTAGCGAGGCGGCGAGCTCGCGCGTGCGCGCCTGCACCTCGTCGAACAGACGCACGTTCTCGATCGCGATGACGGCCTGGTCGGAGAAAGTCTGGACGATCTCAATCTGGCGATCGGTGAAATGGCCCGGCTCCTTGCGCGTGAGCACCAGCGCGCCCTCGACGCCGCCTTTTCCGAGCAGCGGCACGCCCAGCAGGGCGCGTGCGGCGTGACCATGGGCATCCATCGGCACGACGAAATCCGGGTCCTCGAGACGGTCGGGAATAGCTTCCACCTTGCCCGACGCGAGCACCCGGCCGGCCATCGATCCCCGCCCCGGCGTCGCCGGATGCTCGGCGAGATATCTGGTGAGAGCCGCGTTGTCGCCTTCGCCGGCGCTGCCGCGGTAGCGAAAGACGTCGCCGTCGCGAACGCAGATGATGCCGCTGTAGGCGCCGCAGAGTTCGACGGCCGAGGAAATCAGCGTATCGAACACCGCCTGCAGATCGAACGCCGACCGGCTGATGACCTTCAGCACGTCGGCCGTCGCGGTCTGCAGTTGCAAAGCCTCGGAGAGGTCGCGGGTGCGCGCCTGCACTTCGTCGAACAGGCGCACGTTCTCGATCGCGATCACCGCCTGATCGGCGAAGGTCTTGACGAGTGCGATCTGGCGTTGCGTGAACGGGCCCGGCGTCGGTCGCGCCAAGACGAAGACGCCAATCACTTTGTTTTCACGCAAGAGCGGGACCGCGAGGTTCGCGCGGTAGCCGCCCAGACGCTGGCCCTCGGTCAACTGATAACCGGGATCCGCGAGGACGTCGGGGATATGCGAGACTTCTCCGGTGCTCGCGGCGCGCCCGGTGCCGGAAGCGGAACCCGCTCGCAGCGGGTTGTCACTGAGGTAACGTTCGAACGCAGCGCCATAGCCCGTTTGCATCACCAACCTGAAGACGTCGCCGTCGAGAAGCTCGATCAGGCCCATGGGCGCGTCGCAGAGCTTGCACGCCGACTCGACCAACGTCCGCCACACCGCCTGCAGATCGAACGCCGAGCGGCTGATGACTTTCAGCACTTCGGCGGTCGCGGTCTGCTGTTGCAGCGCTTCGGTGAGGTCGCGCGTCTTTGCCTGCACCTCGTCGAACAGCCGAACGTTCTCGATCGCGATGACGGCCTGGTCGGCGAAGGTCGTAACTAGCTCGACTTGACGTCGCGTAAACGGAACAGGCGCGCTGCGCGCCAGCGCAAAGGCGCCGATCGGCTCGCCACCCCGCATGAGCGGCACGCCAAGCATCGAGCGAACGTTGCCCAGGCGAGCCTCGGCCTTTTCTGCGTATTCCGGGTCGTTCCAAGCATCGGAGATCGCGACCGTGCGATTCTCCAAGGCGACGCGCCCGATCAATGTGCCGCGGCCGGGCTTGATCTCTGTCGTTTGCTCATACTGGAGGTAGATCGGATCGACGACCATCTGGCTAGCCGCGTACCTGTAGACATCTCCATGGCGACGGAAGATTTGGCCATGGCTCGCATCGCACAACCGAACCGCTGTCGAGATCAGCGTTTCGAGCACCGTATCGAGATCGAAGGCCGTTCGGCTAATCGCCTTCAGCACGTCGGCGGTCGCGGTCTGTTGCTGCAGGGCCTCGGTCAGATCGCGCGTGCGCGCCTGCACCTCCTCGAACAGGCGCACGTTCTCGATCGCGATCACCGCCTGGTCGGCGAAGGTTTGGACAAGGTCGATTTCGCGTTTCGTGAACGCGCCGGCCGCCGGGCGCCCCACCGAAAAAACGCCGATCACCTCATTTTGACGCAGGAGCGGAACGCCGAGGAGGGCGCGATAGCCGGCTATTTTCGGACCTTCCGACAGCTCGTAGTCAGGGTCTTCGAGGACATTGGGAATGTGCGCGATGGCCTTGGTGAGAATAGCGCGTCCCGACGCCGAACCGGTTCCCGCCGTCACCGGATGATCGCGCATGTATTGCGCGAAATCCGCCGGCCAGCCCAGTTGCATTTCGAGCCGCAAGGTCTCGCCATCGCGCAAATGGATGTTGCCTCCGGTCGCGTTGCACAGATCGAGCACCGACTGGACCAGGACGGCAAGAACTGCCTTCAAGTCGAACGCCGAGCGGCTGATGACCTTCAGCACCTCGGAAGTGGCGGTCTGCTGCTGCAGGGCCTCGGTGAGGTCGCGCGTCCGCGCCTGCACCTCGTCGAACAGCCGCACGTTTTCGATGGCGATGACGGCCTGGTCGGCGAAGGTCTGGACGAGTTCGATCTGACGTTGGGTAAAGAGGCCGGGTTCAGTACGGGCGAGGATCAGGACGCCCTCGACCTTGCCGTCTCGCAATAGAGGCACGCCGAGGGTCGAGCGCGTCCGGCTTAGTCCGAACGCGGGAACGACGTACTCCTTGTCTTCGAGCACATCGGGCACGATCTCGACTTTTCCGGAAAGGAGAACGCGTCCTGTTGTCGAACCTCGTCCAGGAGCCGGGGGATGCGCCACGAAATATTTGTCTAATTCCGACGATGCCGAGGTCGCGCGATGCCGAAAAACGTCTCCTTCGCGAAGGAAGATCGAGCCGTGATTAGCGCCGCACAGCGCGTGCGCGGAGCTGATGAGCGTGTCGAGCACCGTCTGCAAATCGAACGCCGAGCGGCTGATCACCTTCAGCACGTCCGCAGTGGCGGTCTGCTGTTGCAGCGCCTCGGTGAGGTCGTGCGTGCGCGCCCGCACCTCGTCGAACAGCCGCACGTTCTCGATCGCGATCACGGCCTGGTCGGCGAAGGTCTGCAAGAGCTCGATCTGTCG
>JBAQGU010001041.1:0-2922 GCA_049287975.1 Roseiarcus sp. | reverse complement strand
GAACACGTCCGAGCCCTTATAGCCGAGATCGGTGCTCCAGTCGGCGTGGTAATGCTCGGGCACACGCCAATCGGCCGCGCCGGCGTTGCGGCGCAGGATCAGATCGGCGATCCGCTCGGCCTTGTCGAGATAGGATCTCTCGCCGGTCGCTTCGAACGCCGCCATCAGCGCTTCGGTCAAGTGCATGTTGGAATTCTGCCCGCGATAGGCGCTGAAAGGGGTCCAGTCCTCGCGGAATTCCTCGGCGCTGGCGCCCGGGCCGGGCTCCCAGAACCGCGTCTCCAGCACTTCGGAAATATCGGCGAGCAGCCGGTCCGCGTCGGGATGGCCCGCGCATTTGGCGCTCGAGGCGGCGAGCAGCACGAAGGCGTGGCCATAGGCGAGCTTGTCGCGCTCGCGCGGGCCGTCGGGGTCGAACGACCAGAAATAGCCGCCGGAGCGGGCGTCGCGATGCCGGGTCAGCAGTGCGCGCATCCCGTGGTCGACGAAATCCGCCGCGCCGGGCCGCCCCAAGAGATGCGCGATCGCGAAACAATGCACGAGCCTCGTCGTCGCATGCACCGGCCGCCCCGTCACCCCTGCCAACGGGCGCCCCGAACTATCCAGCGAGTGAAAGCCTCCTGCGGGGTCGATCGAATCGGGCTCGAAGAACGCGAACAGCGCATCGGCTTCGGCCCGGAGCCACCGGCGATGATCCGGATTCTCGCGCCAGGGAAGGGCCGGGGGAGGGGAGGAAGCGGTCATGGACGAAATCCTGGCGTGGCGTCAGGTGTGGCGCGGGCGCGCTCGAACTGGCATAACATCGGTATGAATCGATTCGAAACGCCCCCCGCGCTAGCGGACTCCCAAGCTCATGGCAATCCCGGCTTCGGGGTCTATGTTCACTGGCCCTTCTGCCTCGCCAAATGCCCCTATTGCGACTTCAACTCGCATGTGCGCGCCGAGAAGATCGACGAGGATCGCTTCGTCGCCGCCTTCCGCACGGAGATCGCGCATCGGGCGGCGCAGACGCCGGGCCGCAACGTGCGCTCGATCTTCTTCGGTGGCGGCACGCCCTCGCTGATGCGGCCGCAGACGGTGCAGGCGATCATCGACGCCGTCGCCGCGCGCTGGAGCGTCGAGCCCGGTGCGGAAATCACCCTGGAGGCCAACCCGACCAGCGTCGAGGCGGGGCGCTTTCGCGGCTATCGCACCGCCGGGGTCAACCGCGTTTCGATCGGCGTGCAGTCGCTCATCGATGCCGATCTGAAGGCGCTCGGGCGCCGTCACACCGTTACCGAGGCGATAGCGGCCGTAAAGACAGGCGCCTCGATCTTTCCGCGCACCTCCTTCGACTTGATCTACGCGCGCCCCGGCCAGAGCGTAGCGGCCTGGCGCATCGAATTGACCGAGGCGATGAAAATCGCGGGCGAACATGTCTCGCTCTACCAGCTGACCATCGAGCCGGACACGATATTCGAGCGGCTGTGGCGCGCCGGCAAGCTCGTCACGCCCGACGAGGAACTCGCCCGCGCGCTGTTCGACGCGACGCAGGAAATCACCGAAGCGCATGGCTTGCCGGCGTACGAGGTCTCCAACCACGCGCGGCCCGGGGCGGAGAGCCGGCACAATCTGATTTATTGGCGCTACGGCGAATATGTCGGGGTCGGTCCGGGCGCGCATGGGCGCGTCGGCATCGGCGCGGCCCGGCGCGCGCAGGCGACCGAAAAACATCCGGAAATGTGGCTAGCGCAAGTCGAGAGCGAGGGCCACGGCCTGATCGAGGACGTCGCGCTCACGCAGGAAGAGCAGAGCGACGAGTTCCTGCTGATGGGCCTGCGCTTGCGCGAAGGCATCGACGTCGCGCGATACCAGGCCTTGAGCGGGCGCGCGTTGCGGCGCCGGCAGATCGACGAACTCGCCGCGGATGGCTTCATCTCCGAAGACCCGTCCGGGCGATTGCGGGTGACGCCCGAGGGCGCGCCGCTGCTCGACACGATCGTCGCGGATCTGGCGGCGTGATGGCCCCCTCTCCCGCTCTTCGCGGGAGAGGGTTGGGGTGAGGGGCGTGGGAATTGCCCAGCCCCTCATCCGTCGGCTTCGCCGCCCCCTTCTCCCGCAAGAGTGGGAGAAGGGGTCAAGTCAACACGGAACAGCATCATGGGGGAACACGCGGAGGCGGACGAGAGGCCAATGAGCGTCGGGCGCATCGTGCTCGCCAGCCTCGTCGGCACGACGATCGAGTTCTACGATTTCTACATCTACGGCGCCGCCGCCGCTCTGGTTATCGGGCAGACCTTCTTTCCGAAATCCTCGGCGGAGGCGCAGGCGCTCAACGCGTTTTTGACCTTCGGCATCGCATTCCTCGCCAGGCCCGTCGGCTCGATGCTGTTCGGCCATTTCGGCGACCGGATCGGGCGCAAATCGACGCTCGTCGCCTCGATGCTGGTCATGGGCCTCTCCACGACATTGGTCGGCGTCCTGCCGGGTTATGCGCAGGCGGGCGTGCTCGCGCCTTGGCTGCTGTGTCTGCTCCGCTTCGGCCAGGGCATCGGGTTGGGCGGCGAATGGGGCGGCGCCGCGCTGCTGGCGACGGAGAACGCGCCGGCGGGGCGACGCGCGTGGTTCGGCATGTTTCCGCAGCTCGGTCCGCCGATCGGGTTCTTCCTCGCCAACGGCGTCTTCCTGGCGCTGCTGCTTGGCGTCGGCGAGGCGAATTTCGTCGCCTGGGCTTGGCGAATCCCGTTCCTGCTGAGCGCCGCGCTGGTGGCGATCGGGCTGTATGTCAGGGTGTCGATCACCGAGACGCCCGCCTTTCGAGCCGCGATGGCGCGGCATGAGCGCGTCGCGGTTCCGCTCCTCGAAGTGCTGCGCGGCCATTGGCTGCCGCTGCTGCAAGGCTCGCTCGCGATCGTCGTCTGCTACGCGCTGTTCTACATTTCG
>JBAQGU010001040.1:0-4036 GCA_049287975.1 Roseiarcus sp. | reverse complement strand
GCGGGGAGAGGGGGCCCCAGCCGCGTCGCCTCGCGGCGAGTGGCGGACGTGCTCTTCCGAGATCTCCGGCCGCAGAACCGGCGCCTGCCGTCTCCTCTCCCCGCCTCTTTGCGGGGAAAGGCCGGGTGAGGGGCGCGGGGGATTTGCCGCACTGCCGATCGCTCGTCTCAAGGCGCCGATCCCGCCTGCCGCCGGGCGGCCTCGATGTCGGCGGCCGAAACCTCGTCGCGATAGTCGTTGCCGAAGTGCGCGCGCACGTAGTTGATCACGTCCGCCGCCTGCTGGTCGCTCATCATCCGGCCGAGAGCCGGCATGGCCTTTTGTCCGGCGAACAGCTGCGTCTCGACGTATTCCGCCGAGGCCAGGTTCTTGTCGTCGGCGAGCGCGGGATACGAGGCGGCGCCCACGGCGCCTTTGGCGTCGGGCTGGTGGCAGGCGGCGCAGACATGCGCGTACAGCGCCTCGCCGCCCTGCTCCCCAAAGACCCAGCCCTGGCTCATCGAGGACAGCCCCTGCGCCGAGGCGGCCGCGGGAAACAGCACGGCCGCGCAGACAGCCGAGGCGCGGCGAATATTTTGGCGCGAGAGACGGCGCATCCGGATCGGTCCCATCAGGTCGCGAGAACTTTGCTGTGCAGGCGCGTGATCGCGTCGAGCGCCGAAAGGATCGCGCCCTCCTGCCAAGCCGGCAGATAAGAGGCGTGCTCGCCCGCCAGCACGATCCGGCCGTCGATCTGGCAAAGATCGTCATAGTGGTCGCGGCGCGCCTCGTCGCTCCATTCGCCCGCGCACCCGAGCGTGAACGGCACGCGATGCCAGGCGACCGAGACGCCGGTCTCGAACTCGGACAGATATTGCGGATGGATTTGCGCGCCGCAATCGAGCGCGACCTGGATGCGCTCGGCCGGCGACATGGCCGTGAGTTCGTAAGCATTCGGCCCTTCCCAGGTGTAGCCGCCGAGCAGCACGCCCTTGCCGCCCGCATTCATGCCGGCGCTCGGATAGGCGATCTGCCGGATCGGCAGGTCGGTGTAGGAAATCCCGCCGAAGATGTGTTCGTCCTCCTCCCAGAAGCGGCGCTTGAATTGCAGTCCGGTCTTGACCACGGACGCGTAGGGAACCGCGTCGATCGCCGCCTTCATCGCGGCGGAGACGTTGACGGGAAGCTGGCCCAAAATCGTCAGCGGCAACGCGCAGACGCACCAGTCGGCCCTCGCCTGCTGAACCGCGCCGCCGTCGAGGTCCTCGAACGTGACGTTGACGCCGCGTTCATCCTGATGGATCCCCGTCACCTTCGCGCGGTAGCGGATCGCATCGGGGATCTGGCGCGCGAACGCCTCGCCGATCCTGCCCATGCCGCCTGCGGGCTGGAACATGGTCGTCTGGAAGTCGTAAGAGGAAAAGTTCTGCAAGCCGCGCCAGAGGCGCGAGGTCAGGATTTCGTGAGTCCCGATCGGCTCGCCGTCGATCGGCCGCGCGGAGAGGCCGCCGCCAGGATTCCGGGCGTAGCCGCGGAACTCCGCGGAGTCCTCGCCCGCTCGGTAACGAAAATCGCGGTCGAGGCCGCCGTGGTAGCGCAGCGCCTCGAGCAGGATCTCCTGGTCCTCCTTGGACACAGCCTCGTCGAGCGCCCCTTTGCGAGTCGCCTTGGCCAAAAGCTCGGCGATCGCCCCCTCGAAATCGGCCTTCACCTCGCGGATTCGCTGCGCCCTGCCGTCGAACGCCTTGGTCGAATGAAGCAGCGCATTGTGATTGAGTTGGATGAAGGGCTCGAGCGTCACGCCGAACCGGCGGCAGTAATCCAGGATGGCATGGTGATGGTAGGGGATTCGCCAGGGCCCGGGATTGAGATAGAGGCCTTCGTCGAACGCGCAAGTCTGCGTGGCGCCGCCGAGTTCGGCATAGACGTCGCCGCCGCGAATCGACCAGTTCCGGCCGCCCGCTCGCGCGTTGTATTCGAGCACCTGGACCCGGTATCCCGCGCGGCCGAGTTCGTAGGCCGCCGTCATTCCCGCCAGACCCGCTCCGAGAACGACGACCGAGGCGCCCTTCGGGTCGCCTTCGAGCCGGATCGGACCCCGCCACGACGACTCGGCGGCGAACCCGAGGCTCGTCATCGCCCGATACATCGCGGAACCGCCGGCCGCCGCGCCGATCAGCTCGAGCAGACGGCGCCGGTTCAGAGGCGTGCTCGCTGCCTCGCTCAAATGCCTCTCCATTAGGCGCGATTTCCGGACGCGCGCGACGGCCCAACCCTCATCAGGCGCTACGCGCCAGCTTCTCGCCCCCTCTCCCGCTCTTGCAGGAGAGGGTTGGGGTGAGGGCCGTGAGACTTACCACGCCAAATCCGGCGCTACTAACTAAGGGGCTCTCGCGCCACGCGGCCCGAAAATTTTGGGGGACAAACCTCGCGGCGCTTGCATTTGCTGCAGCGCAATATTATGTTGTTGCGGTGCGGCAGGTTTGCCGCATATGCCCACCTTGGGCGTTTCCTCCCCAGACTCGGGCCGCCGCAGCAATGCGGCGGCCTCCTTTTTTGGCGGCGCGCCCGTCGGGGCGCGCTCCGCGACCCCGCTCACACCCTCTCGTATAGCGTAACGACGCAGGCGCCGCCGAGGCCGAGGTTGTGCTGAAGGGCGTGCTCGACGCCGTCGACCTGCGTCGCTTCGGCGGTTCCGCGCAATTGGCGGGTCAGCTCCCAGCATTGGGCGAGGCCCGTCGCGCCGAGGGGATGGCCCTTGGAAAGCAGGCCGCCCGAAGGGTTGGTGACGACCCTGCCGCCGTAGGTGTTGTCGCCGGCTTCGATGAACGCCTCGGCCCCGCCCTCGGGGCAGAGCCCGAGCGCCTCGTAAGTGATCAGCTCGTTCTGGGCGAAGCAGTCGTGCAACTCGACGACTTCGATATCCTCGGGCCCGACGCCGGCCTGCTCGTAGACCTTGTTCGCCGCCGCGCGAGACATGTCGTAACCGACCAATCTCATCATGTCGTTGGCGTCGAAGGTCGAATACGTGTCCGTAGTCATCGCCTGCGCGGCGATCGCGACCTCCGCCTTGAGGCCGCGCCGCTTCGCGAAAGACTCGGACACCAGAATGGCGGCGGCCGCGCCGCAGGTCGGCGGGCAGGCCATCAGGCGGGTCATCACGCCGGGCCAGACGACCTGGTCGTTCATCACGTCCTCAGTGGACAATTCCTTGCGGAAAATCGCGAGCGGATTGTTCTTGGCGTGCCGGCTCGCTTTCGCGCGGATCTTCGCGAAGGTCTCCAACGGAGCGCCGTATTTCTTCATGTAGGCCAGCCCGGCGCCGCCGAAATATCTGAGCGCGAGCGGGATGCCTTCGGCCGGAGCCAGCCGGTCCGCGAGCGCGTCGAAATCCTCGAACGGGCTCGGCCGGTCGGTGAAAGTGGCGCCGATCGCGCCCGGCTTCATCTGCTCAAAGCCCATCGCGAGCACGCAGTCCGCCGCTCCGGAGGCGATCGCTTGCCGCGCGAGAAACAGCGCCGTCGATCCCGTCGAGCAGTTGTTGTTGACGTTCACGATCGGAATCCCGGTCATTCCGAGGCGATAGATCGCCTTCTGACCCGCGGTCGAAGCGCCGAACACGAAGCCCGCATAGGCCTGCTCCACCGAGTCATACCCGAGGCCCGCGTCGGCGAGCGCGAGGCGTCCGGCTGCCGCGCCCATTTCGTGATACGCGGCGCTCGCGCCCGGTTTGGCAAACGGAATCATGCCGACGCCCGCGACGACGACCTTGGACGACATGCGCTCCTCCGATCCGTGTCTGGACGAGAAAGGTCCAGGATAATATGCGGATGCGCCGCTGTCGATGGAGATCGCAGCGGGGTCGTGGGCCAGTTTCAAAAACGAGGCAATGAGCGCTACCGTACAATTCACCAAGTCGCTTGCGTTTAATTTGACTTTGCATAAACTGTTCATCGCGGTATGGCCGGATATTTCCAGCCGGTTTCGCGGGAGGGCGGTTCCGGTTCGCACTCACTGGGGCCGCCCTTTTTCAGGGGCGAAGCGAGCGGCCCAAGAG
>JBAQGU010001039.1:0-6799 GCA_049287975.1 Roseiarcus sp. | reverse complement strand
ACGGCGCCGCGGTCGCGACGCTGAGCCCGGCGGAGCGACGCCGCACGCTCGCCGGTCAACCGCTACGCAACCGGGCGGCGATCGTCGCCGCCGGACCGATCGCAAATTTCATTCTGGCGTTCGTTTTGTTCACCGCGCTGTTCATGGCTTTTGGTCGTTCCGAGCATAGCCCTCGGATCGGCTACGTCGAGCCGAATTCGCCCGCCGCGCTGGCGGGCTTCGCGGTCGGCGACGTGATCAAGTCGATCGACGGTCGTCCGGTCGCCAGCTTCCAGGACCTGCAGGAGGCCGCGATGCTCAGCACCGGCCTGCCGATGACCTTCGTCGTCGATCGCGGGGGCGCCGAGACGACCTTGCACGCCACGCCGCAGGTGATGCTGGTCGATCAAGGCGCGCTCGGAAAGCGTCGCGTCGGCCATCTCGGACTGGGATCGTCGCGCGACAAGGCGGATGTAAAATATGAGCGTTGCGCCTTGCCGACTTGCGCGGCGTGGGCCGGCGAGCAGATCGCGTTCATCGCCAAGGCGACGGGCGCGTACGTCTATGGTCTGATCGCGGGCCGCGAATCGGTCGATCAAATGTCCGGGACGATCGCGATCGCGCAAATCGCTGGCGAAATGGCGAAGATCAGTCTCTGGGAATTGTTCAACCTGGCGGCTTTATTTTCGGTTTCAGTCGGCCTGATGAATCTGCTGCCGATTCCACTGCTCGATGGCGGCCATCTCTTGTTCTATGCTTTCGAGGGCCTCCGCGGCCGCCCGTTGAGCGACCGGGTCCAACAGTTCGGCCTGCGCATCGGGATCGCGCTGGTCGCGTGTCTGGTCGTATTCACGACTTCCCACGACGTTCTGCGGTTGTTCGGCCGCGGCGGTTAACCTTTGATCGACCATGAATTGTGTCGTCTGGGCAACGGATGGCTAAATTGGCGTAGGTTCGAGGAATTACGGTTTGCACGATCGCTCAAAAACGGTAAAAGCGCGTTAGGGTTACGACCGTCGGCGGACGGGCGGAACTCGCTGAGTTTAATGTGGCGCGCGGGACCGAAGGCCCAACCGAGAACGTCTCCTCGCGGAAACGGAAAAATCGGCCGGCCTTGCAGCGGTTGAATTGCGGAGCGGGGACACCGAGCCAAATGAAGCTGTTTCGTGGCTGCCTGAGTGGGCTTTTCTTGGTGGTCGCGTTTGCGTTGTCGGTGTGCGAATCGGCGTCGCTCGCGAACGCTCAAAATGCCCCGCCGAATCCGAACATCGTCGTAGAGGGCGCGCGCGGCGACGCGGACGCCATTCGCGGCTACTTCTCCGGGACCGATCAGGCTAGCGTGAATCGCGCGGTCGACGATCTTTCCGCGACCGGGATGTTCTCGAAAGTCAGCGCCAAGATCGTCGACGGCAAGGTCGTGGTCACCGTCGTCGAAAGCGGCCAGGTCGTCAATCGCATCGCGTTCGAGGGCGACCTCAAGCTCAAGAGCGACCAGCTTGCGGTCGAAGTTCAATCCAAGGCGAGGGCCGCCTTCGATCCGGCCATCGCCAACGCGGACGTCGATCGCATCAAGGAGGCCTACAAGAAGATAGGCTATAACGACACGAAAGTGACCTACCGGCTGGTCAACTTGCCGAACGGCCGCGTCGATCTGGTCTTCACCATCGTCGAGAGCGACAAGACGGGCGTCCGTTCGATCAATTTCGTCGGCAACAACGCGATTTCGTCCTATCGCCTACACGGTCTCATGCAGACCACCGAGATGAATTTCCTGTCCTGGTTCAAGAGCTCCGACGTCTATCAGCCGGACACGCTCGCCGCCGACGAGGAGGCTATCCGCAAGTATTATATGAAAAATGGTTATGCCGACTTCCGCATCACCGATACAAACGTGGTCTACGATCCCGACAAAAAAGGTTACATCATCACGATCACGGTGTCGGAGGGAACTCAATATCACGTCTCCGGCGTAACCGTGACGTCGCATCTGGCGAAGGTCAGCAGCGAGTCGCTCGAGCGTTTCGTGCTTCTGCATGCGGGAGACGTCTATAACGCCTCGGCGGTCGAAAAGTCCGTCGAGGCGATGACGAGACAACTGGCTCGCCTCGGGTACGCATTTTCCGACGTTCGGCCGCACGGCGACCGTAACGATGCGACCCATCAGATCGCGCTGGCGTTCACCGTGGACGACGGACCGAAGGTCTATATCGAACGAATGGACATCGTCGGCAACACGCGCACGCGCGACTACGTAATTCGCCGGGAGTTCGACATCGGCGAAGGCGACCCCTACAACCACACGTTGATCGAGCAGGGCGAGCGTCACTTGAACAATCTGGGCTTCTTCAAGACCGTTCACGTTTCGACGCGTCCCGGTTCCAGCCCCGACCGCATCATCGTGACGATCGCCGTCGAGGACAAGCCGACCGGTTCGATCAGCCTGTCGGGCGGTTATTCGACCACCGAAGGGTTTCTGGCTGAGGTCGCGTTCACGGAGACCAATTTTCTCGGTCGCGGGCAATACGTGAGGGCGAGCGTTTCGGAAGGTCAATACGCCAACGGATGGGGACTGACCTTCACGGAGCCGTATTTTCTGGACCAACACCTCGCGGCGGGGTTCGACCTGTTTCATAAGCAGCAGCTGGAGAACCAGTTTGCGCTCTACGAAACCTCGACCACGGGCGTGAATCTTCGATTGGGGATTCCGGTCACCGACGAGCTCACGTTCCAACCGAACTATTCGATCTATGAGGCGCAAATTGAAATTCCGAATACTAACAATCAGCCATTTGACGATTGTCAGCCGCCTAACCAGACGGACTTCACGCCGGGCGGAAGCACGATTCCTATCCCGGCGACCGCCTCTGACAACTGTTTGCTCAATGGAGAAGCTTCGCTCGCGATCAAGCAAGCGGCGGCGGAGGGCGTGACCGTCACCTCGCTCGTCGGCTACTCGCTGATCTGGGACAGCCTGGACAACCGCAAGGATCCCAGCAGCGGGATCCATGCGAATTTCCACCAGGACATCGCGGGTGTGGGCGGCGATTCGGAGTTCATCCGCGAGACGTTCGACGGCCGTTATTACTACCCGATCACGGACGATATCGTCGGACTTCTGCATGGGCAGGCCGGCCTGATCACGGGCTTCGGGGTGGATCAGAACTTGCCGATCATCAACAACTTCAATCTCGGCCCGACCTTGGTTCGCGGCTTCGCGCCGGGCGGGATCGGTCCTCGCGATATATCGAATCCCACCAATATCTCGGGCAACGGCCTGGGCGGCACCACCTATTTCGGCGGCTCGGGCGAGGTGCAATTTCCGTTGTTCGGACTGCCCAAGGAACTGGGCCTGAAGGGCGCGTTCTTCGTCGATGCGGGAACGTTGTTCGGCTATACCGGCGGGACAAACTTCTCCCAGCTCGTCGGGCTGCCAGCAGGCACTCCATGCTTGACTGCGTTGGCCAATGCGAACTTCACGCAAAGCAACTGCGTCACTGTCGACGACGAGCGTACGATTCGCACCTCGGTCGGCGCGAGCGTTCTTTGGGCGTCGCCTCTCGGTCCGATCCGGATAGACGTGGCTTATCCGGTCATCAAGGGTAAGTACGACCAGACCCAGTTCGTCAATTTCACGGGCGGCGCTACGTTCTGAGTTCTCTACGCTGGATCGTTTCCTGGGGCGCGTCGGGTCTCCGGGGCGCCCTTTCTCGACCCGAAGAGACACCCGGTTGGCCAAGATCAGTTTCTTCCGTCTCGCGCTCGCTCCGACCCTGAGGCAGATCGCGGAATGGACCGGCGCGGCGCTCGGGTCCGACGGCGATGCCGAAAGGCTCGTGCGCGATGTCGCGCCGCTCGACGTCGCAAGCCCCGACGCTCTTTCCTTCCTGGACAACCCTCGCTATCTCCCCCAGTTGAAGGCCACGCGCGCCGCCGCTGTGTTCCTCGCACCGCGCTACATGTCTGAGGCGCCGCACGGCTGCGCGACGCTTGCGACCGCGGATCCCTATCGCGCGATGGCCGAAACGATGGCGCGCCTCTTTCCGCACGCGGTCAAACCAGGTTCCGTCTTCGAGGAGCGCGGCGTTTCGCCGAGCGCCTTCGTTCACGCCGCCGCGCGGCTGGAGCCGGGCGTCGTGGTCGACCCGGGCGCCGTGATCGGGCCCGGCGCCGAGATCGGGGCCGGAACGATCATCGGCGCCAACGCGGTCGTCGGCCCCGATACGCGCATCGGCCGCCAAGGCTCGATCGGCGCGGGATGCACGATCGCCTGCGCGTTGATCGGCGATCGCGTGATCGTTCACCCCGGCGCGCGCATCGGGCAGGACGGCTTTGGATTTGCGTTGGGCGCCCGCGGACATCTGAAGGTGCCGCAAATCGGACGGGTCATCATCCAGGACGACGTCGAAATCGGCGCGGGCGCCACGATCGATCGCGGCGCGAACCGCGACACCGTGATCGGCGAGGGCACGAAAATCGACAATCTCGTACAGATCGGCCACAACGTCGTGATTGGCCGGCACTGTGTTCTCGTCGCGCAGACCGGCGTGTCGGGCTCGACCGTGATCGACGATTTTGCTGCGCTAGGCGGCCAAGCCGGCATCGCGGGCCACCTGCATATTGGCGCCGGCGCGCAGATCGCCGCCGGCGCGGGCCTCATGAACGACGTGCCGGCGGGCGAGCGCTGGGGCGGGTTGCCGGCTCAACCGACGCGCCAGTGGTTCCGGCAGACCGCGGCGTTGCGAAAGATGACGAGAAATACTTCGCCAGTATCGCCGGAGGCGTCTGGCGATTGAAATCAATGCGTGCATATCCGCGCGACCACTGCGGATATTTGCTCAGCCGTGATTTTGTGTCCTCAGCCGCATGATCGCCGCCTCGCCCCCAGGCCGTCAGGGCGCCGGGAGCGGACCGAGGCCTTGGCGCATGACGAGCCGACGCAGCGGACCGATATGCCGGAGCGCGGCCGATCCGAGACCGCGCATCGCGTCCACAGGTGCGAAATCGGCCAGCAGGGACCAATTCAGACCATCCACCGCCATCGTCCGGAACGTGATGTCGGGCCGGCGCGCGGCCGCATTACGCGCAAGCGCCGCATCGCCGCCGACGTCGGCGCTGTTGGCGCGCGCCTCTCGCCCCGTGTCCAGCAGCCCCTCCACGTCGCGCAGGCCGAGATTGAGTCCCTGGGCGCCGATCGGCGGAAACGCGTGCGCGGCGTCGCCGACGAGCGCCAGTCGCGTGGCGGTCAGCCGCGCGACCGATTGCCGGACCATCGGAAACACGCCGCGGCCGTCTTCGATCCGCATGGCGCCGAGGAGACCGTGCGCCCGAGCCTCGATTTCGGAGGCCAGCGCTTCGTCGTCGAACGCGGCGCGTCGACGCGCCTCGGCCTCCGACATCACCCAGACGAGGCTGGAGCGGAACGGAGCTTCGCGCGAAGCGGGCAGGGGAACCAGCGTGAACGGCCCTTGCCTCGCGTGGAACTCGGTTGAGAAATCGTCGTGGGGCCGCGTATGCGCGAGGAACATCGTCAGCGCGCTCTGCCCATAGCGATGGAAGCGCGCGACGATGCCGGCCGCCTTGCGCGCGCTCGAAGAGCGTCCGTCCGCGCCGACAACAAGGCGCGCGCCGAAGCGGCGCCCGTCGGCGGCGCCGATTACGGCGTATTCGCCGGAGAAGTCGAAGGATTCGACCTTGGCCTCGACGCGCGCTAGATTCGGCGAGGCCCCGAGCGGCTTGGCGAGAATATCCGCCAGTCGCGCGTTCGCGATGTTCCAGCCGAACGCTTCGCGTTTGATTTCCCGCGCATGGAATTCGACCGGCCGCGCCGCGAATAGGGAGCCCGTGTCGTCGACGATGCGCAGCGAGCGCAACGGCGAAGCCGAGTTCTCGATTTCGTCCCAGACGCCCAAGTCCGCGAGGAAGTCGACCGATCGGCCCAGCAGCGCGACCGTACGGCCTTGGGCGAGCCGATCGATCGCGCCAGACGAAATCACGGAAAAACCGGACCGCGCGAAGCCGATCGCCGCCGCTGCGCCCGCCAGACCGGCGCCGACGACGAAGACATCGCAATTTTCGGCTGTCGGGGGCGGGAAATCGGCCATTGCTCTAATCTGGCATGCATGCTTTCTAGCTGTCCAGACGATACCCGCTCTGGCGGCGCGTGGCGAAGCGGGCGCGCCTTGCGAGTCGCCGCGAACGGAGCGGGGAAGCAGGGCGGATTTTCGGGGGAACGGCGCCGGCGGAGGCAACTGCCCGCCAGCCGGCGTTCGAGGGTGCGGGAGGCGGGATGGTACTCGAGGAAAGACCGCCGCCCGCGCGTCGCGCGGCGGTGTTCTCCGTTCACCTCTTCACGGCGTCGGGCGGAGCGGTCGCGCTGCTCGCCCTCTACGCGGCGATCGAGCGCCACTTTCCCCTCTGTTTCGCCTGGCTCGGCGTCGCTCTCTTCATCGACGGGATCGACGGCACGCTGGCGCGCTACGCCCGCGTGTCCGAATCGGCCGGGACGATCGACGGCGCCGTCCTGGATCTCGTCGTCGACTTCCTGACGTATGTACTCGTGCCCGTCGTCGCGCTCTGGCGGTCCGATCTTATGCCCGCCGCGACGTCGTTTTGGCTGGGACTGCTCGTCATCTTCGCGTCCGCCCTTTATTTCGCGGACACGCGGATGAAGACCAGCGACTATTGGTTCCGCGGTTTTCCCGCGCTTTGGAACGTAGTCGCCCTCTATCTGTTCGTGCTTCGGCCGCCCGCGATAGTGTGCGCGGGTCTCCTGATATTGGGTTCGGCGGGCATGTTCGCGCCGATCGTGTTCATTCACCCC
>JBAQGU010001038.1:0-2416 GCA_049287975.1 Roseiarcus sp. | reverse complement strand
ACCGAGAGCGCGCCGTCCGGCCGCACCCTCAGTTTGAGGACGAGGCCGTCCAGTTCGAGTCGCCGCACCTTCACGTTCAGCGCGAGCAGCGCGACGACGTCCAGACCGACCCGGCCGCCGGGGGCGGAGACGACCGTCCGACCCTCGCCGTCGCGGATTTGAATGCCGCCGAATCCCAGGCCGACGCCGCTGGGGCCGCGCATCAGGAAGGTCGGGCCGATCGACACGCGATAGCCCGCGCCGAGCCGCTCCTCCAAGCTGCGGGTCAGGCTTGGCTTCAGGCTCTCCAGACTGATCGGGCCGGTGGCGAGCAAATAGAAAAAGGCGCCGCACAGCGCGATCCCGAGCGCCATGACGAGACCGCACGCGCCGACCGCAGCCCGTGCGATCCGGCGTGCGCTCAACGGTAGCCGCCGAGAACGCGGCAATCGGCGCCCGGCGCCGGTCAGCAGCAATCCGCGCAGCGCCCCTTTAGCCTTGGTCCGCGACGACGCGTCGAATCCGCCTAGCAAAACGGTGATGCCCCTTCTGTGTCGACCGCGCCGCGCGGTCTTCGCAGTGAAGAATCAGGGAAAATCCCGATCCATACTCTTGAACCGCCGGCAACCGCGCGTCAATCTGCTGCTCCGGCTCCCGCGAACTCGCGCGTCGGTTTTATAGAAGCCAATTGGGATCAAACGAGGGCGGAATGAGTGAAGGCTTGGAGGCGGGCGCAGCGGCGCCGGAGTTCGACTTGCCCGTCGACGGCGGCGGCCGCGCATCGCTGAGCGGACTGAAGGGCAAGAAAGTCGTGCTTTATTTCTACCCCAGGGACGACACCTCGGGATGCACGGCCGAGGCCATCGCTTTCAATGGCTTACGCGATAAATTCGAGGCCGCGGGCGCATTTCTGCTCGGCGTCTCCCCCGATAGCGTCAAGAGCCACGACAAGTTCAAGAAGAAATACGAACTCCAATTCTCGCTCGGAGCCGACGAGACGAAATCGATGCTCGAGGCCTACGGCGTGTGGCGGGAAAAGAGCATGTACGGCCGCAAATACATGGGCGTGGAGCGAACGACGATCCTGATCGGCGCCGACGGGCGAATCGCTCGGATCTGGCGAAAGGTGAAAGTACCCGGTCATGCCGAAGAGGTGCTGGCCGCCGCCCGGGCGATCTGAGACGGGGTGCGCAGGCTCCAGCGGGGCGGGTTACGATTCCAATCACGATTCGTGACTTTTCAAAGGTTTGTGAGAAGGAAAAGTTTCCCCTCGGCATCGGCGGGCGCCGGCTGCGCAAGCACCCGGTCGGCGGGCTCGCGCCATTTTCGGCCCCCATACCGAAGGCGCGTAGCCGCACGGTCGAGTTGGAGCGCGTTCTCGTTCGCCCGAAGGCGGACACGGAAGCCGTGACAGTTCGCCTCCCTCGGAATATCCTTGCAGGCTGGACGCCAGGATCGCTGGATCGAGCCATCCAGGGGGCGCGAGACGAGGAAAGGTTCATGGCGGGCGGCTTCCGAGGGGCGGGCGGTATGAATTTCTAAAAAGCGAACATTCAACATACCATAGTTTCGTACAGTCGGAAACAAAATCTCACGCGCCGCGATCCGCGCGAGCGATGGCCCGAACCCCGGAGCGCGGAAGGAGTGGGATTCGAACCCACGAAGGGCTTGCACCCTTGGCGGTTTTCAAGACCGCTGCCTTAAACCACTCGGCCATCCTTCCCACGCTTTGGAAATATTCGTGTTTTCCAAGGACCAGAATGCTCGATAAGTGGTTTTGCCAACGGTTTGCTGGCGAACAGCCCGAACCTTCGTCCTCAGCCCCTCTCTATGGCGGCGCGCATCGTCGCGTCAACCTTCGCCGTTGCATCCCCCTGCATCCCCCTGCGTCACCTGTGCGGCTGAATGGCGTTGTTTATCTGTCCCTTGCTTCCTCGAGCTTTTGCCCGATGACCCTCCGAATTTGGCAAATCACCACGGACGCTGCGATTCCAATTGTCCCGAACGAGACGGGTGCAGGCGGCTACACCAGTCGGCTCTGCGCCTTTGCCGCCGCGATGAAACTCGCGAACAGGGGGTGCGGTTCGAACGGGCGTGACTTCAGTTCGGGGTGGAATTGCACGCCGATGAACCAGGGGTGATCGGCGAATTCGACCGTTTCCGGCAACAGACCGTCGGGCGAGACGCCGGCGAAGACCAGCCCCTTGGCCTCGAGGCGGGCGCGATAGGCGGTGTTGACCTCATAACGGTGGCGGTGGCGCTCGGAGATTTCCGTTTCCCCATAGATTTCCGCGATTTTCGAGCCGGGCCTCAACTCGGCGCGATAGGCGCCCAGCCGCATCGTGCCGCCGAGATCGCCGGCGGCCTCGCGGCGCTCCAGTTCGTTGCCGCGCATCCACTCCGTCATGAGGCCGACGACCGGCTCGCCGGTCGGGCC
>JBAQGU010001037.1:0-1596 GCA_049287975.1 Roseiarcus sp. | reverse complement strand
GCCGCGCACCGGACAGATTCCAGCGCCGAGCCTGCCGAAGTTTCCGCGCATCAGCAGCAGATTGGCGATCTGCTGCACGTTCTGGGTGCCCTGGCGGTGCTGGGTGATCCCCATGCCATAGACGATGATGCACGACTTCGCCTCGATATAGATGCGCGCGATCCGCTCGATTTGTGCACGCTCGACGCCGGAACTGCGTAGGATTTCGTCCCAAGACGCAGCCCGTATGTCCTCAGCGAGCGCCTCGAAGCCGGTCGTGTGCGTTTCGATGAACGGCAGGTCGAGCACCGGAGGATCCCCGCGCTCGACAGCCTCCGCATGGGCCTCGAGCACCAGCTTCATGATGCCCTTCAGGACAGCGAGGTCGCCGCCAACCTTGACCTGGCAATATTCGCTGGCGATCCTGGTCGAACTCAGCGTCACCATCTCGATCGGCGCCTGCGGCGCGGCGAACCGTTCGAGGGCGCGTTCGCGCAGCGGGTTGATCGCGACGATCGGCACGCCGCGGCGTGAGGCGTTGTGCAGCGACGTCATCATTCTCGGGCTGTTGGTTCCGGGATTCTGGCCGATCACGAAAATCGCGTCCGTCGCATCGAAGTCTTCCAGCAGCACGGTCCCCTTTCCGATACCAATGCTCATCGGCAGCCCGACGCTCGTCGCCTCGTGACACATGTTGGAGCAATCGGGGAAATTGTTGGTGCCGAAGCGGCGGACGAAAATCGAATAGAGAAAAGCCGCCTCGTTCGACGCGCGGCCGGATGTGTAGAACTCGGCGCGGTCGGGGCTGTCCAGGGCGTTGAGGTGAGAGGCGATCATCGCGAAGGCGTCGTCCCAACCGATCGGGACGTAGTGGTCGGTCGACCGATCGTATCGCATCGGCTCGGTGAGCCGCCCCTGCTCCTCCAACCAGTAGTCGCTGTGCTCTGCGAGCTCGGTCACGCTGTGCGCCGCAAAGAAGTCACGCCCGACCCGGCGCTTCGTCAATTCAAACGAGACGGCCTTGGCGCCGTTCTCGCAGAATTCGAACGAACTCGTGTGCCTGGGATCGGGCCATGCGCAGCCCGGGCAGTCGAAGCCATGGGGCTGGTTCATCGACAACAGCGCCTGCGTTCCCTTCAGCACGACGCTCTGCTCTCGAAGCGCGACGGCCACTGCGCGGAGCGCGCCCCAACCCCCGGCCGGTTCATCATACGGCTCGAAGATGGCGCCTGCCTCAGGTTCGATAACGCGCGGACCGTCGGCGTCGTCGGACGGCTCTATCGGGTCGGACATCGTCTCATCTCTGGGTAATAGGCGCCCCTGTCGAACATGCGTCTGTGTCTTGCCCTCGATTGAAAGTCTTTCCAAATTGCACGCCGCTTTTCGAAATCCAATCACGTTGATTCGTCGTCGTCTTGTTAGTTCGGCGCCGGCCTTCGGCCGACCCCCGTGAATAAAACGGTTGGCGCGCGATTCTCGCTGCCCTCACCGTCATGGCCGGGCTCGTATGGGGGCTTTTTTGTCAATAGGGCACGGCGCTTTTTTTCGGCCCGTTCCCGGGCCTCGATCTCTTGGGCAGCGCGAGATGTCGATGAGCGGAGCCTTGTCAAGGCCGAA
>JBAQGU010001036.1:0-2677 GCA_049287975.1 Roseiarcus sp. | reverse complement strand
CCCCAGAGCTGCGCGCATCGACGGCGGCGACCTCGGGTTTTGGGGCGCTCGCGGCCGGCGCGAGATGTTCGCCGGCGCGCACGAAGGGTCGAATCAAGGACCGCGTCGCGCTGGCGAAATCGCCACGCGACTCGCCGACGCCGTATTGGATGACCTCGCGCTGCTTCGAAGGGACGTAGAGCGTGCCGAACGCCCAGTCCCAAATCGCCAGCGCGTAGCCGAGATTCTTGTCGAAGTGCCTGGGATCGGTCGAATGATGAATCTGGTGATGGGCGGGGCTCTGGAACATCCGTCCCGCCAGGCCGGTGAAGGCGATCCACATATGGCTGTGGCGCAGATGGCCCCACGTCAACAGGAACAGCACCAGGACGAGGTTACCATTGAACAGGGTGAAGTGGCCGACGCCCGGGCCGAACACATACGTCATTACCCCGAAGACTGTGCCGGTGGTCACAGCGATCACGTTCACGAAGGCGATGATCTCGACTGGATGCTGACGCATTTCGGTCAGCGTCGTCATCACCTCGGCGGAATGGTGGACCTTGTGGAATTCCCAGAGGGCGGGGATCCGATGGAAGGTGTAATGCGCGCCCCAGTAGCCGAACTCGTAGGCGAGCAGTTCAAACAGGGTCGCGATTCCCATCACGACCCAGATCGGCCAAGCCAGCGGCGTGTGGGCGCCGAAGCCCCGCGTCAGCGCGCCGACCACGAGGTCGCGGCAAGCGAGGTTGCCCACCGCCAGCAACCCGTACGCCGCAGCCAGCACGATCGCGTTGATCGTCCACAGGCGAAAGTCGACGAGGGAGGAGGGATGCAGAAGGATGCGCTTGGCAAAGATCGTGCGGGTGAACGCCCTCAGGCTCATCGACCGGCTTCGGGCGCGACGTCGCCCGACATAGTAGGCGCCTGCGAAAATGAGGGCTCCGAGCAATGCTGGCGCGCCGTAGGGTCCGCCGGCGCTGAACGTCGCGCGAATGCGCTGGACGTCCTCCATCAACAGCCAACTCAGGAACTCCACGGCGCAACTCCATCCCGTATCCCGGGTCTGGAGCCTAAGCCCGCCGGCGTGGACGAACCGTTAAGCCGCTCGGCGGAAACGGAGCGGATTCGACTGTGCGCGAAACGACGGCGATTCGTCGCACCGTGTGAGAACCGCGGTCGGCGGAACCGCGTTCATAGTCAACTGACGCCGTCCGCGCTCCCTGGACTTGATCCGGGCGAGCCGGGCGTCCAGCTGCCCCCTTGCTGATTGCCGGTCCGACATCGGCCCTCGATGCACGGGTCGAGCCTGGTCAAGCCCGCGCACTACGAGCTGAAGGCGTAGAGCTCATCTTGGGCGTCGACTGGGTGGCGAGCGACGCCCGAGCCGCTCAATCAGCATTGATGCCGTGGCAAAGTACAACTTATCGATCCAATTAGCTCTACCCTGGGACTCTCTCAAATTTGGCGTCCGTTGATATTGAGTTTCCGATAGACTGCAGGCTCAGGTTGTGCTCTATTCCAAACTAATTGACGCGCGTAGTCGCCAGGGAGGTTACCATCTTTCGGCCCATCAGGAAGAGCACGAAGCGGCTCGACTCGACGCCGCCGACAGATCGGCCGCCGAGCCAGCCGATCCTGCAAAGCTATGATTTCGAGGTGATACAAGACGACGAGACGATTTCGTCTCTGCGCGCGGTCGAACTCCGCAGCCTGGGCGCCGTATGGGGCCAGATCGCCGAACTCACGAAAAAGGTCTCTGCCCCAAAAAGCCGCATTCGAGTTTTGGATCAATCCGGCGCGATACTCATTTCCATCGGGATCGCTACAGCGCGCCTTCTCCAATCCGCTTGACCGGCCGTCACCGGCGCACACCGTCATGGCCGGGCCCCGGCCATCCACATCGTCCAATGGCGCCGCGGTCTCCCACTCCCTGTCGCCGATCCCGAAGGAGAAAGCGTTTTCGGCGGCGATAACATCCGAGCGACAGCCATCATGATTGGGAAAAGGCGGCGGACCTGACGCGCCGGCGCGCCCTTGTCCGACAAGCGAGTCCACAACCATCAAGCCTGGGCGCTTCGGCACGTCGCCGCGTGGAGAGCTCGTGGCGCTGATGCTAGCGTTCTGTCTGGGACCAGCGAGCTGCGCGAAGACGGGCGTAGCCTTTGAGGCGCGGTCTGTTTTCTTGTGGCGATCCCGGCGATGCTGCCGCTGATGAAGAGCTCGGCACGGATCGTCGGGTGCTCGCCTACGCGGCGTCGATGGCGGCGGGCGTCAAATTTCCTCCCTGGACAGGACCGACGCTGCGCGCGTCAGCGGCTTTGAAGATTCCGGTCACCGATATCTTCCAACCGATGATCGGCGTGCAGGTCGTCGGGTTGATCTACGTTTTCATCGTCGTCTGGTTGCTGGGCAAGCGTGGAGAGCGACGCCTCGGCCTCGGCGGCTCGGGCGTTGTCGCTCACGACTTTGACCGCGCGCTCACCCCCGAAGAAGCGGCGCTCCGCCAACCGCGGCTGTTCTTCGTAAATCTGCTGCTCACAGTGATCATAATTGCCGTGATGATCGGAGGCTGGGTAGACCCGGTGGTGATGTTCATGATCGGCGTGGTGCTGGCGCTGACCATCAACTATCCTGACGTCGCCGAACAGAGGCTGATGACGATCGCCGTCGCTTTCGGAGTGCTGCCGCTGTGAAG
>JBAQGU010001035.1:0-7499 GCA_049287975.1 Roseiarcus sp. | reverse complement strand
GTTGGGCAAGCGCCGTTTCGGTGTTCATTGACGCAATCCTCCCGGTAAAACCGCCTTCCGACTGACGCATCGGTCTGTCGCAGGCTTGTGCACCATGACGCCGCAGGTAGCGGGTCGGGCAGATTCTTCACAATCTATGCCACCATCGATGATTACGGTCAATTTGCCTTGGCGAGCCGAGTGGCGCCGCCGGGCAACCGCTTCACAGCCGTAACAACCGCAAATTCGCGCCCGCGAGGCTCGAACTGGATGCGTTCCTGCCAATTTCGACGACCGTCGCATTCCGCGCCAAGGCGCAAACTCTTCCCTCGTCGGACACAATGTGTCAATCTTCGCCGGAGTTGGCCGTCAGCGCCATCAGAAAGGGAGGAACGATATGGTAAAAGCCGCCACTATACTGCGCCGCACGATGCTCGGAGGCGCGGTTCTGCTCGCTCTTGGCCTCGGATTGCAGCCCGGCGCGCCAGCCGACGCGGCCAACGGCAAGCGAGTCTGCGTCAGCTGGCGCCACTTCCAGGAGGAACGGTGGCGGATAGACGAGGCGGGGATCAAGTCGGTGCTGGGGCCGGCGGGCTATACTTACGTGAGCGCCGACGCCCAGGGCGATCCGCAGAAACAGATGACGGACGTCGACAGCCTGCTGGCCTCGAAGTGCGATGCGGCGATCATCCTGGCGCAGGATTCCAAAGCGATAATGCCCGCCATTGCGCAGGGAAAAGCCGCCGGCGTTCCGATGATCGCCTATGACGTCCCCGTCGATTCTCCTGACGTGACCTTCGTTTCCTTCGACAACGTCGCAGTCGGGCGGGCCATGGCGGAAGGCATGGTCAAGGTGAAGAACAGCGGCAATTGGGCCCTCATCGAGGGCGACGCCGCCATGACGATCATCAATCTGTTCCGCGATGGACAGATGGAAATTCTGAAACCGCTGATTGACAAAGGTCAGATAAAGGTGGTCGCCACGCAGAACATCGAGAACTGGAAACCGGACCTCGCGCAAGCGGCGATGGAGCAGATCCTGACGAAGACGGACAACAAGGTCGACGCCGTGCTGGCGATGAACGACGGGATGGCGACGGGCGTCGCCGCAGCCTTGGCCGCCCAGAAGATGCTCGGCATCCCGCTCTCCGGCCAGGACGGCGACAAGGCCGCGCTGAACCGTATCGCCAAGGGGCAGCAGACGGTGAGTGTGTGGAAGAACTCGTTTCTTCTCGGGCAGGCCGCCGCGAAGGCCGCGATCGAGATGGCCGAGGGCAAGCCCGTGACCGGAACGAAGCCTTTCAAGACCCCATCCGGGCAGACACAGCCTTCCATACTTCTTACGCCGATCGGGATCACCAGAGACAATCTCAATCTGGTCGTGGACGGCAAATGGATCAGCAAGGCCGAGCTCTGCGACGGCGTCACCGAAAACCCGCCGGCGGCTTGCAAGTAATCGGCTCGGACTGAATGCAAGCGTCAGCGGCGATACGGGCGCGGATCGTATCTGATAAAGTGGCGGCGGCGGCCGGACTCGATGTCCGGCTGTTCGCCATGCTGTTGATCATGGCGGCCATTTGGGTTGGCCTCAACGCCTTGACCGGCGGAACCTTCCTGACGCCGCGCAACCTGTTCAACCTTTCGCTGCAGGTCGCCGTCGTCGGCATCATGTCATGCGGCATGGTGCTGGTGATCGTTTCACGCCACATCGACCTTTCCGTGGGCTCACAGATCGGATTCATCGGCGTTTTTGGCGGCTTGTTGCAAAACTCCATACTGCCGATCGATGGCGGGGCGACGTGGTGGATCGCCGTCCTGGCGATGTTGGGCGCGGGGTTGATGATCGGTTTCGTCCAGGGCCTTCTCATCGCCTATGGAGGCGTTCCCTCCTTTGTCATCACTTTGGGAGGCCTGCTTTTTTTTCGTAACGCCGCTTTTTATATCAACAGCGGCATCACTATCGCTCCGCTGAATAAGACGTTTCAACTTTTGGGCGGCGGGCTCGATGGAACGATCGGCGCCCTTTGGAGCTGGATCGTCTGCGCCGCGGCGGTGCTGGCCGTCGTCGTCTTTGTCTGGCGCGGCGCGCGGCGCCGGGCGTTGTATGGAATGGCCAACCGTGCGCCGGCGATGCACGTCCTGCTGATCGCGATCTGGAGTCTCTGCATAATCGGTTTCACCGCCGTCATGAACGCCTATCAGCAACCGAGATCCAATATCGCGATGGGCATCCCGATCCCGGTGTTGATCTTGATCGGCGTGACGGTCGCGATGTCGGCGCTCGCGAGCAAGCATCGGTTTGGCCGCCATGTCTTCGCCATGGGCGGAAGCCCTGAAAACGCGGAACTCGCCGGCATCGACACGCGGCGTCTGACGGTTCTCGTCTTCGCATTGATGGGCCTACTCTGCGGTCTCGCTTCGATCGTGATCACGGCGCGCCTCAATGCCGGCGCGAGCGTCACGGGCACGATGACCGAACTCAACGTCATCGCGGCGGCGGTCATTGGCGGCACCTCCCTCGCCGGCGGCGTCGGAACCGTCTATGGCGCGATTGTCGGCGCGCTCATCATGCAGAGCCTCGAAAGCGGCATGATCCTGATGGGCGTCGCAACGCCGCTCCAGCGGATGGTGCTCGCTCTGGTCTTGATCGCCGCGGTGTGGGTCGACATGGCCTACCGCAGGGCGCGAATGACATGACGCCGGTCGTCGAGTTTCGCAACATCGTCAAGACATTTGGCGGCGTCCATGCGGTCGAGAACGTGAGCCTCGATCTGGGCGAAGGAGAAGTGCTCGGCTTGCTCGGCCACAACGGCGCCGGCAAGTCGACCCTCATCAAGATCCTCTCCGGCGTCTTCTCCGCCGACAGCGGCGAAATTCGATTCGCCGGCGCGCCCGTCTCCATTCGATCGACACGGGACGCCAAATCGCTCGGCATCGAGACGATCTATCAGACCCTGGCGTTATCGGAGAATCTCGACGCCGTCGCCAATCTCTTCCTCGGCCGCGAGCTCACGGGCTGGCTCGGCTTCATGAACGAGGAGGCGATGGAGGAGCAGACTCGACGTACTCTGCAGCGCTTGAAGCTCAGGCTTCCTCAGCTCACAAATCTCGTCGCGAGCCTTTCCGGCGGCCAGCGACAGGCGGTGGCGATCGCGCGAGCGATCCATTTCAACGCGAAAGTGCTCATCATGGACGAGCCGACCGCCGCGCTCGGACCCGAGGAGACGCAGAAGGTCGGCGCGCTCATTTCCGAGCTGTCGCGACAAGGCATCGGCATCATTCTGATCAGCCACGATATCAACGATGTCTTCGATCTGGCGAGCCGGCTCGCCGTGATGAAGAACGGCCGCCTTGTCGGCGTTGTGAGGACCGCGGATGTCACCAAGGAAGACGTGCTCGCGATGATCATCGCCGGCAGGCTGCCGCAACGGCCTGCCGCATGACCATCGACGCGCACGTTCATCTCTGGCGGCTGAGTCGAGGCGACAACGTCGCGCTCAATCGCTCGATGCGGGCGATCTACAGGGATCGCGAGCCCGCGGACCTGAAGCCGCTGCTCGATGCGGCCGGCGTCGGACGCATCGTCGTCGTACAAGCCGCGGAAACCCTCGCCGAAACGCTCTTTACCCTCGGGCTCGCAACGAAATTCCGCTGGATTGCGGGCATCGTGGCCTGGGTCGATCCGGCCTCGCCACCGATCGAAGAGGAGATCGCCGCGCTTGCCTGGAACCCAGTCGTCCGCGGCGTCCGTCCGGTCCGCAACGACAACCGGAGCATCGGCTGGATGCTCGATGCACAGCTCGAAAACGGATGGCGAGCGTTCGCCGAGCATGACCTGACGGTCGACATTCTGGTGCAGAACTGGAACGAGATACCGTTGGCTGCGCAGCTCTCGAGGCGGTTGCCCATGCTCCGCATCGTGCTCGATCACTGCGGCAAACCTGATATCGCGGGCAAGGAATTTGCGCCGTGGGCCCGCCACATCGATGAGATCGCGGGGTTGTCCAACGTCAATTGCAAGTTGTCGGGATTGATGAATTGCGCCGCCGCCGGCAGTTCGCCGACCGACGTCGAGCCCTATGCCGATCATGTGCTCGAGGCTTTTGGCTGTGATCGCGTGCTGTGGGCGAGCGATTGGCCCCCGCTCGATCTCACGTCGGACTATTCGACGTGGAAGCGCATCTGCGACGAGATCCTGGGGGCGCGTCCGCATCCTGTCAAACTGGCAGTAGAGCGAGGAACCGCCGAACGAGTCTACAGGCTGGCCGCCCAACAAGAGAGTTGACATATGACCGACAAGGTTCGCGTGGGGTTCATCGGCGTCGGCCTGATGGGGCATGGCGTCGCCAAAAACATTCTCGAAAGCGGCCACTTCCCGCTGACGATCCTCGGAAACCGCAACCGGGGGCCGGTCGATGATCTCGTCGAGCGCGGCACCCGCGAGGCCGCAAGCCCCGCCGATCTCGCGGCATCCAGCGACGTCGTGTTCCTATGCCTTCCTTCGTCGGCGGAGGTCGAAACAGTCGTCAACGGCCAGAACGGGGTCATCGGCGGACTGAGGCAAGGCGCCGTGCTGGTCGATACGACGACCGCCGACCCGTCGGCCACGCGCAGGATCGGGGCGGAATTGGCCTCGCGGGGCGTCGACATGCTCGACGCGGCCCTCGGCCGCACGCCCCGAGAAGCGGAGGCTGGAAAGCTCAGCACTTATGTCGGCGGCGAGGTCGAGGTACTCGATCGCGTGCGACCGATCCTTCAGACTTATGCCGATACGATCGTCCATTGTGGACCGCTGGGCGCCGGCACGACGTGCAAGCTCATCAACAATTCGATCACAATCGGCATGGCCGCCTTGTTTGCCGAAGGATTTGTGACCGCCGCAAAGGTCGGGGCCGATCTCGACGCCCTCGCCGACGTATTGTCCGCGGGCGGCGCCGACGGGCGAATGTGGCGGATGATGGAGCCATGGATACGGACGGGGGACGATAGCCACCTGCGCGGGCCCATCCGAATCGCCGCCAAGGATGTGCTCGCATACAACCGAATGGCCGAGTCCGTCGGCAGCGCCATTCCCATCCTGCAAGCCGTCAATCGGACCTTCCGACTTGCCCTCGATAACGGCCACGCGGAGGTATTTTTGCCCGCGTTGCCCGGCATTCTTGCAGACCTGAACGGCGTCAAACTCAAACCTGATAGGGAGGATTAGTTGAGTCTCGGCGATGCATATTACAAAGGTGGTGAAGGGCTGCTGCCCCTAATTAATGCAGCCAAAAACGCGAGAACGGCGCCGTAATTGCATGGGGCCTCGCGGCAAAGCGCGGATTTCCGGTTGTAACTTTCTGAGTTATCTTGATATGCTGTCAACGCAATTGGGTTTTCGATCCTCATCGCGGCGCCCGGCGTGGGACGTTGCGCTGGCAAAGAGTCGCCGGATAGGGGGCGGGCATGATCTCCTGGATCATGCGAGCTGCGCCGATCCAGGCGCCGAAAGCGGCGGCCTCGCCGCGACGATGACGCCTCCGTCAAAAGCGAGAGGCTCGACCACTGGGCCGGCGAGAATATCGGAAGTCGTAAACTTCAACAAGGGAGGAGATAAACATGAAACGCGACAACGGCTTACTTCTTTCGACCTGCGCAGTCCTTGGTTTGGCGGCGCTCGCTGCTTCCACGGCCGCAGCCGAAACCAAAGGACCGGTCACGGATGACCTCGGCGTGGTCGCCATCCCGAAGGGCGCCCCGATCCAGATCGGCGCCTATTGGGTGATGTCCGGCGCCGATTCGGCGCTCGGCATCGACGAGCAGCGCGGCGTCGAAATCGCCATCAAGGATCAGGGCGGCACGCTGGTTGGCCACCCCATCAAATTGAACACCGAGGATGACGGGTGCAACGCCGAGGGTGGTCAGACCGCCGCGACGAAGCTGGCCGCGAACCCCAACACCGTGATCGTGCTGGGACCCGCCTGCTCCAGCGCCGCGACGCCTGGCGCCCCAATTCTCTGGAAAGCCGGAATCACCGACATCGCTACGGCGACCACGGCGCCGAAGCTGACCGCGCCGGACCGCAAGCCCGAATACGACGGCTATATGCGCACGGTGTACAGCGATATCGACCAGGGCGCCTCGGACGCCAAATATGTTTACGATGTCCTGAAAGCCCGGAAGATCGTGACCATCCACGACGGCAGCCCCTACGCGCAGCAACTCGCGACGGTGATGGCGAACAACTTCAAGAAGCTCGGCGGGACCGTGCTTTCGCAGGAAGCCGTAGCCCCGACCGACGTCGATATGCATCCCGTCTTGACGCGCATCGCGACCGAGAAGCCCGATGTGATCTATGCCCCGGTGTTCGTCGCCGCCGGCGCCCAGCTGCTGCGGCAAGCGAAGGAAATACCCGGGCTGGAGAAAGTGCCGCTGATCGGCAGCTCCGGAGAAATGGCGCCCGACCTGATCGAGGCGGCCCGCAACGCCGTCGTCGGCTACAAAATCACCTACCCCGACGTTTCGCCCGAAGCGATGGGGAAGGGCTATCCGAAATTCGTCGACGAATACAAGAAGGAATTCGGCGAAGCTCCGATCTCGGGCTATCACGCCAACGCCTACGACGGCGCTGTAATGGCCTTCAAGGCGATCGAGAAGGTGGCGAAGACGGATGCGAACGGAACGACGTACATAGGTAAAAAAGCGTTGCGCGACGCCGCGTTGGGCGTCAAGTTCGAAGGCGTCAGCGGTCCGATCGCCTGCAACGAGCATGGTCAGTGCGCGCAGTTCAAGCCCGCCGTCTACGAGTTCACCAACGGGGATCCGAAGACCTTCAAGATCGGCGAGAATCCAAAAAAGATCTGGCCCTGAGCACTAGCGCGCCGACCGCCGCATCGAGCCTGAATCGACAGCGCGCGGGGCGGCGCCCATGGCGCCGCCTCTGAGAATGGAACGGTGGAGCGAGATGAGCGAGGGTGCGGCGAGCCGGACGTTGTTTCCGAAACTCCGTTCTCTGTCTCGTTTCACCTTTGTCGACGTCATTCTCTGGGGGCTCCGGATCGGCGTCGTGTTCGTCGTGGTGGGTGGCACGGTCGGGACTTTGATCAAGGGCCGATATGGCGCTGCCCAATGGTTCGACTTCCTGTTGTTCGGCCTCACGATCGGCAGCGTCTACGCGCTGGTCGCGCTGGGCTACACAATGGTCTATGGCGTCCTCCGCCTGATCAATTTCGCCCACGGCGACATCATGATGACGGGCGCCTTCTCGGGGTACTTCGTCGCTTCCAATTTTGCCGAAACCGGATTTCTCGACACCCACCCGGCGCTTGCGATGCTGGGCATACTGGCCGTGGCGGTCGCCACTTCGACGACCATCGCTTTGCTCACCGAAAGACTGGCCTACCGGCCCTTTCGGCACGTACGGGGTCTCGCGCCTTTGATCTGCGCGATCGGCGTATCGTTCTTTCTCGAGCAGACCTTCCGCGGCGCGTTCGGTTCGGGCATCCGGGCCTATCCGGATCCGAAATGGCAAAGACAAGCGA
>JBAQGU010001034.1:0-1630 GCA_049287975.1 Roseiarcus sp. | reverse complement strand
CCAGCGGGCTAACGCGCGCCGCCATCCGGGCTTCACACGGCGCGGCGCCGTGCTCGCCGAGCTGCTGCGGCCGCCGCGTTTCGCCTCGGCGACGCAGGCCCCTCGATATCGGCGGATGCGACTCTCGCAAAAACGGGCAGGGAAACGCAACTCCCAAGCCGCTCAAGAAATTTATTTCCAAAGTCGCGTGGTCGTTCTATATTTGTTCCTGTGCCGCCGTCCCGGGCGAGACCGCCGAGCCGATCGTCGATCTTTTGAACCGAGGCGTTTCGGTCGTCGGGATCGCGGCGCGAGAGGATCTGACGGCAAAAACGGAGTCGCCCGGAAATGGCGCCGCAAAGGCTTGAAAAGATTGAATCCGCGCCCGGAGATGGTATGGTCCCGGAAGACCCGAACCCACAAGATGTGGTGCACGGGCACGCGGCTGGCCGTGCGCGACTCCGGAGGGAGTTGCAAGGAAACTTTTCCTCCCTGCAAACCATTGAAAAGGCCCGAAACGGGATCATGTTCGGGGTGGACAAAGACGGTCGCGGGGGCGACGTGCAAAGGAGGGAAATCCCTCCCGGCGAGCGGATCCGCTCGGGGCGTCTTCCCCCAAAGGGAAACGGCATCTCTATCCCCGCGCAACCCGCTGCGCGCTCGCCAGCCAGTCGCTCTGGCTCCTGCGCACATGCGCCGGCGCTCGTCGAAGATCGCGTACGACATCCTCCGCGATCACGTGGGCCTCGGCGGCGCGTCCGAGGCGTTGCAGCAGCTGCGCCTGGCGCACGCGCGGCTCGGGGCCGGGGTAGTGGAGGCTCGCCGCCTGGTAGGCCGCGAGCGCCTCGTCGTTGCGACCGACGCCTTCCAACGCCATCGCTTGGAGAAGATTTTCTTCCGAGGATCGATAATCCGGCCATTTCGCCTTCAGCGCGTCGAGCGTCGCAATCGCTCCAGCCGCCTGTCCCAGCCCGAATTCTGCGCGGGCCTTGCCCAGCATGAAGCTGGGCTCGTCGCCGAGCGGCTTGGCGATGATGGCATCGTATTGGCCGAGCGCCTCCTCGAACTTGCCGAGCCGCAGACATTCCTCCGCGAGCGCCGCGCGGTTGGCGATCGTGTCGACCACATTCAGCTCGTCCCGCAACTCGCGATAGCGGCCGGTCGGGTTCAACGTCGTCGCGAGCTGACGCCGTGTTCGCTGTGCCCGGGAGGAGCCGAACCATTGCGGCGCGAGTTCGACCACGACATAGGCCATCGCCCCGATGCCCGGAAGAAACAGGATGATATAGAACCAAGGCATGAAACGGCCGGTCTTGGCGGCATGGATCATGAACCCGAGGCTTACGAGAGTGACGAGAATGCCGGCGTGCAAGGGGGGCTCCGCGAGTTCGCCCGAGTGAGTTCGGGGTCGGATGTTGAAGACTCGCCCGCCGCCATAAATGGCGCAGGACCGCCGCGTTTTCAACCCGCATCGAACGCCGACGCGGGAACATGGCGCTCCGACCCGCAGGGAGGCGCGCTCCTGCGCGGCCTTCAGCCCGCCTCCAGCAGCCTCACCGCCGCGTCGCGCTCGAATAGATAGAGCAGCGTCCGAAGCCCCCGGAACTCCTCGCCCGCCAGCCGCTCGCTCCGCTTCACCGCCGCCTCCGCC
>JBAQGU010001033.1:0-9314 GCA_049287975.1 Roseiarcus sp. | reverse complement strand
CGACAATGTCGCTCGGCGTAACAGGCGATTGCAACAGCTCCGCTCCGAGCGGCGCCAGCGCATCGTTGATCGCGTTGACGATCGCGGCCGGCGGGGCGATCGCGCCGCCCTCGCCGATGCCCTTGACGCCGAACGTGGTATAGGGCGATGGCGTCTCCATATGCTCCACGCGCGGCGCCGGCGTCTCGGCGGCGCCCGGCAGCAGATATTCGGCGAGCGTCGTCGCCAGCGGTTGGCCCGCGCTGTCGAAGCGCATTTCCTCGTAGAGCGCCGTGCCGACGCCTTGCGCGAAGCCGCCAAAAATCTGGCCGTCGACGATCATCGGGTTCACGAGCACGCCGCCGTCCTCGACGATGACGTAATCGAGGATTTCGACCTCGCCCAGATCGATGTCGACCGCGAGCAGCGCCGCATGAGCCGCGTAACTGAAGGTTCCGGTGTCTCGCTGCGGCTTGTAGCCGGCGGTGACTTCGAGGCCGCTGGCGTCGACATCCCCGGGTAGGTCCTGCGGGCGGCGGTACCAAACCCGCGCGACATCGGCCACGCTCACGCTGCCGTTCGGACCGAACACGCGGCCGTTCGCCAGGTCGACTTCGCCGATGCCGGCCTGCAGCAAGTGCGCGCCGATCTCGACACAGCGTTTGCCGAGTTCCCGGCAGGCGGTCGCGACGGCGCCGCCGGCCATCACCATGCAGCGCGATCCCCAGGTGCCGGTGGAGTAGGGCGTGACCGCGGTGTCGCCGTGGATCACTCGGGTCTTCTCGATTTCGATCCCGAGGATTTCGTGAGCGACCTGGGCAAGCGTCGTCTCGAGGCCCTGGCCGTGCGAATGCACGCCGACGCGAATTTCGAGACCGCCGTCGGGAGTCAGGCGCGCCTGCGCCTGCTCGAAGCCGGGAACCATCGGAATGCCCCACCCGGCGTAGACCGAAGTGCCGTGCGCCGCCTGCTCGCAATAGATGGAGAAGCCGATGCCGATCCGGCGGCCGTCCGGCTCGCCGCGCGCCTGCCGCTCCCGAACCTCTTGCAGAGCGATGTTGTCAGCCGCGCGGCGTAGCGCTTCGGGATAGTCGCCGCTGTCGAAGTGTTTTCGGGTGATATTGTCGAACGGCATCTGCTCCGGCCGCACGAGATTGCGCCTTCGCAATTCGGTCGGCTCCAGCCCGACCTCGCGCGCGACCGCATCGAGCACGAGTTCGAGCGCGAAGCAGACGCCGGTGCGCGCAACGCCGCGATAGGGCAGGATCGGGCATTTGTTGGTGGCGACAGAAAAGGTGCGGCAACGGAAAGCCGGAAAATCATAGGGCCCGGGCAGAATGCTCGGGACTTGCGCCCCTTCGAGACAAGCGCTGAAGGGATAAGAGGAGTAGGCCCCGGAATCGACCGTCGCCTCGCAGTCGATGCCGCGCAAGCGGCCGTCGCGATCGGCATAGGCGGTGATGCGATAGTGGTGTTCACGGCAATTGGCGCCGGTGCTGAGATGCTCGCGCCGATCCTCCAACCAGCGTATCGGGAAGCTGCAGCGCATGGCGAGCCAGCCGAGGCAAACCGCCTCGGGCAAGAGAATGCCTTTATAGCCGAAGCCGCCGCCGACATCGGGAGAGACGATGCGGACCTGTCCCTGATCGATCCCGAGGCACTCGCTGAGGCCGTTGCGCGTGATGTGCGGCATCTGGTCGGCGCTGTGCAAGGTGAGCTGGTCCAGCCGGCGATCGAAAGCCGCGACGACGCCCCGGCCCTCGATCGGCGCCATGCATTGCCGCGCGGTCGAGATTTCTCTCGTGACGCGGACCGGAGCGTCGAGAGCCTTCTCGAAGCCGATATCGAGAAAGGTTTCAAGAAAGACGTTGTCGCCCCATTCCTCATGCACGAGCGCCGAGCCCGGCCGGCGCGCCGCGAGCATATTGTGAACCGCGGGCAGTTCCTCGAGGTCGAGCCGCACCTGCGCCGCGATGTCCTCGGCTTCGGCCCGCGTCGCCGCCACGCACATCGCGATCAACTCGCCGACCTGACGCACCTTGCCGGTGGCGAGGATCGGCTGATCGGACGGTTTGAACCCCTTCACGCCCGAAACGGCGCGGATTGGACGGACGCCTTTCAGGTCCTCGGCGATGAAGACGCGGTCGCGATAAGCCGGAGGAATGTGGATCGCCACGAGGCGGGCATGTGCGAGCGGGCTGCGCACGAACGCGACATCCTGCATATCGGCCAGCCGGATGTCGCCGACGAATTGGCCGCGGCCGCGCAGAAAGCGATCGTCCTCCTTGCGCAGGACGGAGGCGCCGACGCCCTGGGCCGTTCGCGGCTCGTCTCGAGCGCTGGGGACCGAAGTTTCCGTCATGGCCGAGCTTGTCCCCATAAAAGCTGACTCAACCGCTAGCGTCGTCATGACCGTCCCTGGATCAAGCCCGGAGCCGGTCATGACGGATAGGGGATCGGGACGGTTCCGCAAAGCCTTAAGTTAACGCCTATGAGGGCTTGTCCGGGCCATCCACGTGGTTCCGGCAAACTTCCAACAGTCCGCCGGCTTCGCGGCGTGGATGGCCGAGACGATCCCCGGATCAAGTCCGCGGACGGCCGTGACGGCGACCTCCAAGCGTTTTGCCAAGGATCGTGATCGAGAAGCCTTTCGGGCACAGCCTCGAATCGGCGCGCGAATTGAATGCGAGCATCCTGCGCACCTTGCACGAGGATCAGATTTTCCGCATCGACCATTTCCTCGGTAAGGACACCGTCCAGAACATCCTGGCGTTCCGCTTCGCCAACGGCTTGTTCGAACCGATCTGGAACCGTGATCGGATCGATCATGCAGATCACGGCGGCCGAAACTGTCGGGGTGGAGCAGCGCGGCAAGTTCTACGAGGCGACCGGGACGCTGCGCGACATGGTTCCGAACCACCTCCTCGCGCTGCTTTCGATGGTCGCGATGGAGCCGCCCACGGGGTTCGACGCCGATTCGATCCGCGCGAAGCGGACCGATGTCTTCGCGGCGATGTCGCCGGTCGATCCGTCGCGGGCCGTGCGCGGCCAGTACGATGCCGGCGAGGTGCTGGGCAAGCAGGCGTATCGCAAGGAGCCGAACGTCGCCCCGGATTCCAATGTCGAGACCTACGTCGCGATGCAGTTCGAGATCGACAACTGGCGCTGGGCCGGCGTTCCCTTCTATATCAGGACCGGCAAGCACCTGAGAGTGCGATGCACGGAGATCGCGATCAGCTTCAAGCAGGCGCCCTACGCGGCGTTCCAAGATACCCCGGTCGAGGCCCTCCCGCCGAACTGGCTGGTGCTTCGCGTAACGCCGGACGAGGGGATATCGCAGCAGTTCGAGGTGAAACGTCGCGGGCAATCGGTCGAACTCGCGCCGGTGAAGATGGATTTTCACTACGACGACTGGTTCGCGCCGGAGGCGAACGTTGGTTACGAGACGCTGATCCACGGTGTCATGACCGGCAATCAGACCCTGTTCATGCGCGCAGACACTGTCGAACACACGTGGCGGATCGTTCAACCGGTGCTCGACGCCTGGGCCGCCTGCGACCAGGGAATTCGGTCCATTCAGGAGATGTGGAATTTATGCGCTGCTAGCCGCACAGGAGCCAACTGTCGAGAACCGGGCATGCTCGAAAAAACACGCATCATCAGCGCCGGCGATCGCGCAACATCTCGCGCGCGGCGTTATGGCCGACGCCGCCGCCGACGCCCCCGCCCAGATGGGCGGACGAGCCGCACTGGTGGAGCCCTTTGACCGGCGTCCGGGAATCCGCCCAATGCCGCGCCGGGCGCACGCGCCGCCCGTTTTGGAGGCGGTGGTCCCGGGGCATGCTGCCGCCTGCGTGCGTCTGCCAGGCTACTTGTTCGGGTTGTTCTGATTGTTTTCGTTCGCCCGATTTGCCTGCTTCTCCTTCGCTGCGTGATGGCCCACGGCGCAGCCGGCCGCTGCGCCGAGAAGCGCATGATGGCCAGCGACGTGCCCCACGACGGCCCCAGCGGCCGCCCCTGTCAGACATCCCGCCTGTGCACTCGTCGCGATGCCCAAACCGACGCAAACCGCGGGAATGATCAAGAATTTTCGCATGGCTCTCCGCCTTTCCAAAGCTGTTCAGATTCCAGTACGGAATAAACTGTCACCCGACGAAGGCGTTCCATGAGAATCGGCCCCTATATTTACCCGCCACGGTCTTGTTTTTGATAAACCAGAGATGGCGGCGCTACCAACGACTGCTCCATCGAGCCAAAGCGACACTCGTCCGCTCCCAACGGCACTGCGACCATCAACTCAACTCCAGCGGTAGGTCGCGGCCACATGCGGAGGCTGCAATCGCGCCGATCCGCCGAACAGCTTTTCGCGTAGCGCTCCCTTTCGATAGGCCCTCTTGCAACGCCCGCGCCGCTGAAGCTCGGGAACGAGGAGATCGGCGACGTCGACGAAAGTCTCCGGTCTCACCGCGAAGGCGAGGTTGAAGCCGTCGATATCGGTCGCCTCGATCCAGTCTTCCATCTGATCGGCGACCGTGGCGGGCGAGCCGACGAAGACCGGCCCGATCCCACCGATGCAGACGTGCTCGGCAGCCTGCCGCACGGTCCAGCTTCGACTCGGGTCAGCGCGCGTGATGTTTTCGAGCGCCGTTCGGCCGGCCTCGTTCTCGACGTGTTGCACGACCTGGTCGGGGTCGAACTTCGAAAAATCGACCCCGGTCCAGCCCGACAGCAGCGTCAGCGCGCCCTCGGGATCGGCGTATCGCCTATAGTCGGCCAGCTTGGCTCGAGCCTCCGCGTCCGACGCGCCGAGGATGGCGGTCGCGAGCGCAAAAACGAGGATGCTCTGAGGTTGACGCCCCAGCTTCGCCGCATTGCCGCGGATCGCGGCGACGCGCGGCGTGATCGCGACCTTCGACGGCCCGGACATGAAGACACATTCGGCGTGACGCGCGGCGAAACCGCGGCCCGCTGGGGAAGTGCCGGCCTGATAGAGCACGGGCGTGCGCTGCGGCGAGGGCTCGCTGAGATGCAGCGCATCGAGACGAAAATGCTCGCCATCATGTTTCACTTTACGGACCCGCTCGGGATCGGTGAACACGCCGCGGACTGCGTCGGCCTTCACCGCGTCATCCGCCCAACCGCCTTCCCAAAGTTTGTACACGACCTCCATATATTCGTCCGCGATGTCGTAGCGATCGTCGTGCGCGGTCTGCTTGTCGCGCCCGGCGCCCCGCGCAGCGCTGTCGAGATAGCCGGTGACGATGTTCCAACCGATGCGCCCATCCGTGAGGTGATCGAGCGTCGACATGCGGCGCGCGAAATTATAGGGCGGCTCGAACGAAAGGTTCGCGGTCACGCCGAAGCCGAGATGCCGCGTCGCGGCGGCCATCGCCGGGACGAGAAGCAAAGGATCGTTGACGGGAACCTGCGCGGCATGCGTCAAGGCCGCGCGCGCGTCGCCGCCGAAAACGTCATAGACGCCGAGAACGTCGGCGATGAACAATCCGTCGAACAGACCGCGCTCCAGGATCTGCGCCAGCTCGATCCAATAACTCAGCCGCTTATAGTCGCGCGAACGGTCGCGAGGATGTCGCCACAGCCCCGGCGACTGATGCGCGACGCAGTTCATCTCGAACGCGTTGAACCGGATTTCCTTGAGCATCGCCGTTGCTGGCGAGGGGCTGCCTCCGCCATCCCTGATCTGGTTTGCGCGCGCGCATCATTCCGCGGCGGCGCGGCCCTGTCGAGCGGCCGCGGAGAGGTCGCGATACTGCGCGCCCGGATGCGTCTCTGGCAAGCGAGCCCCTGCACCGAACAGCTTCTCACGCAATGTGCCCGACGTATATTCCCTTCGGTAGGCGCCGCGCCAGCAGAGCCGTAAAGCCCGCACGATTGCAGGCAGCGGGGCTCGAGAGATGCATTGTTAGCGCCATCCCGCTCGAGCGGTTCGCAGAACCTGAAGACGTCGCAAGGTTGGCTTTGTTCCTTGCCTCCGATGATGCATCCAATATCACCGGCGCCGAATTCCTCGTCGATGGTGGATTGACCGGCGCTCGCTCCGGTCTGTAGGGTGTAGGGTCAATTGGCGGGGAGGTTTGGTTCTTCTTTGTTCGCGCATTGTGGTCAAGCGCCCTCAGGTGATCGCCGGCGCGGACCGGGCGCGCTTGTTGTCCAGCGCTGCTCCTATCTGGGCCCCTTTGACTTTTCGACTCGCGCATCATGACGCGATGTGGGCAGGCACAACGAATTGAAAGACGGCGCCGCAGGGCAGGTTCGCGTTCGCCCACAATTGTCCGCCGTGCGCCTCGATGATCGAACGGCAGATCGACAGCCCCATCCCCAATCCATCGGATTTGGTGGTGTAGAAGGCGTCGAAGAGATGCTCGATGCTGGATGAAGACAACCCCGGACCCGAATCCCGCACCGTGACGAGCACGCCGTCCGACTCGGCTGTCCCGGTGCTGATCAGCAATTCTCGCGCCCCCTCGCCGGCGCCGCTCATCGCCTGCACGGCGTTGACGATCAAGTTGAGAATCACTTGTTGCAGTTGAACCCGATCTCCTTGAATGAGCGGCAAGCCCTCTGCGAATTGCGTCCGCACCGAGACGCCGTTCTTCACTGCTTCGCCAGAGGTCAGGGCGACAACCTCGAGGATAGCGTCGTTGATCGCAATGCCGTCCTTCCGTGGAGGCGATTTCCTGATCAGCGCACGGATCCGACCGATGACCTCGCCCGCTCGTTTTCCGTTCTCCTGGATATTACGGAACGCCTGCTTGGCTTCGTCGAGATCTGGCCGCCGCGCGCTCAGCCAGCGCAGACCGGCTTGGGCATTGGTGACAGCCGCGGCGATGGGCTGGTTCACTTCATGCGCGATCGAGGCGGTGAGCTGCCCCATCGTTGCAACGCGGTTCGCGTGCGCCAGCGCCATCTCAACCTCGCGGTATCGCTGCTCACTCAGCCGCGCTTCGGCTTCCGCACGCTTCTGCTCTGTCAAATCGAGCACGAAAGCGACGACGCGATCGCGTTCGAGCGCCGCCGCTCCGACGAGCACCGGAATGCGGCTGCCGTCTTTCTTGAAGTACTCTTTCTCGAAGGGTTGAACCGTCCCGAACTTGTCCAGTTCCGCTCGCGTCTGTCCAAATCGGCCGTGCCATTCCGGGGGCGTCATCCTCTTCCGGTGGATGCGGTCGGCAGCGAGATCCTCATGGTCGTATCCCAGCATGTGGAGAAACGCATCGTTGGCCTCGACAATCTGGTCTTCGATAGTCGCGATGAAGATGCCGATAATATTCGCGTCGAACAGACCCCGGATCTTGGCGTCGCGCTCACGCAGCGTCTGATCCGCCCGCTTGCGCTCGGTCAGGTCGACCACGAACACGGTTTGGTGGTCGGTTCCCTCAATGGCCGCCGCTCCAAGCAGGATGGGCACGCGGCTACCGTCCTTCCGGAAATACTCTTTCTCGAACGGCTGGACGACGCCCGTCTCAGCGAGCTCCAAGAGAGCTTGCGCCGAGCGATCGCGCCATTCCGGCGGCGTCATGTCCGTCCATCGGATCCGGCCGGAGACGAGATCGTCGCGATCATACCCTATCATGCGAAGATACGCGTCATTGGCTTCGATCATTCGACCGTCGCGCGCTGCGAAGCAAATCCCGATGATGTTGGCGTCGACCAACCCCCGGATCTTGGCTTCGCGTTGTTCGAGATCGCGGTACAAGCGAGTATTCTCGAGCGAGATCGCCGCCTGCGAGGCGAGGAGCTTGAGCACCGCGATGCGCGCCGGCGCGAAGGCCCGCGGGGTGAGGTTGTTCTCGAGGTAGAGGACGCCGATCAGCTTGCCCTGATTGATCAAGGGTAGGCAGAGAATCGAACGCGCCCGGTGCTGGCGGACGTAGGGGTCAGCAGCAAACGAGGGCTGCGTCGCGGCGTCGTCGAGAATGACGCTCTCCCGTGTGTGCAGGACATACTGCAGGACCGTTTCCGGCAGCACGCAGGCGGTAGCGGACGCATCGCGAAGCTCTACGAGAATCGTGTCGCCGGAGGTCGTCGCTTCCGCCTCCACCCGTGGCCCGACCGCTCGCGATAGGATCAACAAGCCCCGCTCGGCGCCGGCTTGCTCAATGGCCATGCGCATGAGCGTGTCGATCAGTTTCTCCAGCACCATTTCGCCCGACACCGCCTGCGAAACTCTGATCACGGTCGCGAGGTCGAGGCGTTCGACCGGCGCGTCGATCGTGCTCGTCGGACCTGGCGCTGCCGCTTCCTGCCTGAGATGTGGATGCATCGTGTCGAGTTGCCGCACCTTCCCTTCGGCTCCCCAACGCAGGTAGCCGTAGCGGGCGTTGCGCAAGTAGAACTCGGCGATCTGGTCGAACCCGCGCGCCCGGTAGAAGGCTGAAGCGCGCTCGTAGGCGATCGCCTCATTGTGGACGAAGCCGCTCGAGCGGGCTGAGCGGATGGCCTGTTCGTAGAGACGCATCGCATCGACATCGCGGCCCTCCAGGCGCGCAATCTCCGCGCCCACCAGCGCGGCGCGGTTCTCGAAATTCTCCGGACAATTCGCCGCCCAGACCTCGAGTTGTCGGTGATGAGCGACCAGAGCCTCGACATGCCGCCGCCGCTCGCCTGCTGTTACGGACTCGCAGAACGCCGCTCGGGAGAGTGCGCCGTAAAACTGATACTCTGCAATCTCAAAAAAAGACGGTGAAGTCCAAAGCAACTTTTTCGCGTGCAACGACGCTTCGATCGCCGCGGCATAGTCCTCCGCAAAGAAACGAGCCTGCAGCTTTCGGATCCAATACCAGCACTCGGGCAGCGCCAAAACCGGCTGACCCGCCAAACGACGCTCGAACCGACTCTCATCAAAATCGACATCGTCGAAGGAGCCAAATTTCGAGGTCGATCCGCGGAGTGTCCGGATGAGTCCGAGTTGCGCAGATATGATGTCGATGACCAGACCGAAACGCGCCTTTCGAGCAAAATCCAGGCCGTTCTGCGCTTCACGCTCGACGTCGCTGAGCGGGTCTCCCGTCGCGAGAAGATTCGTATTCAGATTGTTGCAGCTATAGGCCGCAAAAGTGAGGTCGCCAATTCTGTTTGCGGCGTCGAAGGCGCGGCGCACCAAATCTCGGCCGGTCTCGACGTGTCTCGTCCACGGCATGACGAGATTGCCGAAAGACATGTACGTTCGAGCCTTGAAGCGATGCAATCCGCGCTTCTCCACCAAATCATAGCCGAGTCGGCCGAATTGAAATCCAGCATCGTAGTTGTCGAAGTGCGGGCCCGCGATCATGCCGAACCAGGCATAGGCGAAACACGATCCATCGCTGTTGCCA
>JBAQGU010001032.1:0-2394 GCA_049287975.1 Roseiarcus sp. | reverse complement strand
GTCGGGCCTTGGCGGCGAGCGCGTCCTCCCCCGGGCCGACGACGACGGCGATCCGCTCGGCTCCGGCGCCGGCCAGCGCCTTCATCGCGTGGGCGAGCATCGACCGTCCCGCGACCTCGTGCAAGGGTTTGGCTCGCGCAGAGCGCATGCGCACCCCCTCCCCGGCGGCCAGCAGGACGCCGAGGCAAGTGCGGGCGCGGGGCGCCTGGGACGTCGAAGCGGTCATGATGATCTCCTGAGGCGCGAAGGCTTGGGGGACTCGACCCGTAACGGGATAGCAGGCCTTCGTAAATCGATCGAAAATTCCCGTCATTGCGAGCTCCGCACCGGCCTCCGGCCGACCTCGACGAATTAAACGAGCCCACCCCGTCATTGCGAGCGAAGCGAAGCAATGACGGCTAATGGCGCTATTCGCGTTCCCCAAGTGGACTTGCTCAATCCTGCGCGTCACCTGAGGTCGAGGACATCGGTCGCTACGGCGGCCTTGGGTTGATTTTGTGACTTCGGAGAGGAACGAGCGGCCGTCGGTCGCGTTTGGCGATCTGACAGCCGCTCAAATCCGCGCCGCCGTCCTCATGTACGCGCCTTCCTTCCCTGTATGATTTCGAGCCTCACAATCCAGGTGAGAAAATCCTCTTTTGTGCGGCGCGGGGTAGGCCCGGCGCCAGAATAGGATATAGAATGGGGAGGCGACCCCGAGCCCGCCCGTGGACTCGGTCAAGCAATTGATATTAGGCCTATTCCAACTGCGGCGCGTCGCCGCCGCCGACGCCCTCGGCGGTGACGCGCGATAGACGAGCGTCATGGCAGAAACTCCGCGTAGGGAATTTTTCAAACTCGCGATCGCCGGCGCGCTCGCTGCGGCGAGCGGAGCGTTGGACTCCGCGCGCGCCCTCGCCGAATCCCTCGGCCCGCCCGCACCCTTCGCGCCCGAGAACGTGCTGAACATGGCGCGTGGACTCGCCAAGTCGCCCTTCAAGGCGCCGCGTTCGACCCTGCCGGACCCGTTCAACAACCTGACGTTCGAACAATACACGTCGATCCGGAGAATTCCGGGTTCGGCGATCTGGGGCGACGTCCACGGCGGCTTCGCGCTCGAGCCGCTCAACCGCGGTTTCATCTTCGCAACGCCGATGGAGCTCAATCTGGTCGAGGGCGGCCAATCGCAGCGCGTCCTCTTCGATCGCAATCTTTATGATTTCGGTAAGTTGCAGCTCCCCGCCGACCTTGGCGACCTCGGTTTTTCCGGCGTCCGCATTCTCAGCGGGGGCAGCAGCGAGGGTTGGAAGGACGCGGCGATTTTTCAGGGCGCGACGTTCTTTCGCAGCCTCGCGCGAGGACAGAGCTACGGCGTCAGCGCGCGCGGCCTTTCGATTCGCACGGGCGATGCGCAGGGCGAGGAATTTCCACTGTTTCGCGCGCTTTGGATCGAGAAGCCGAGCCCCGCCGCCGACGCGCTCGTCATCCACGCGCTGCTCGATTCCACCAGCTTGACCGGCGCCTTCCGCTTCACCTTGCACGCCGGGGACGCCACGATCATCGACACAGAATTGACGCTGGTCGCGCGTGTCGCGGTCGACCATGTCGGGCTCGGCTCGATGGCGGGCATGTATTTGCTCGGCGGCCTCGATCACCGCCGCAGCGACGACGTGCGCCAGAACGTCTATGACGTGACCGGTCTGCAAATCTTGACCGGCGCGGGAGAATGGATATGGCGCCCCGTCGCCAATCGCGAAACGCTGCAGATCTCCGCCTTCAGCGACCAGAACCCGCGCGGTTTCGGATTGTTGCAGCGCAACCGCAATTTCGAATCGTTCGGCGACGACGACGCCCATTGGGAGCTCAGGCCCTCGCTCTGGATCGAACCGATCGGCGATTGGGGAGACGGCGAGGTCATGCTGCTCGAAATTCCCTCCGATTCCGAAAACAACGACAACATCATCGCGCAATGGCGTCCGAAGAGCGGGATCAAGCAAGGCGGGTCGGTCTCGTACGCTTATCGTCAGTTCTGGTGCTGGACGCCGCCGGCCCACTCCGATGGCGCGATCGTCACGAACTCGCGCATGGGAAAGGTCGGCAAGCGCTGGCGCTTCGTGGTCGAATTCGTCTCCGACCAGTTCGCCGACCCGCAGAAGGCGGCCGAGGTGAGCCCCGCACTCGAGGCGAACCCCGGTCAAATTGTCTCCATCCACGCCTATCCTTATAAGGATCGCCATTCCATCCGAGTTGTGTTCGATCTCGATCCGGGATCGGAGACTTTTTCCGAATTGCGATTGGTTCTGAAGGCCGCCAACAAGCCCGTGAGCGAGACTTGGCTATATCGATGGACAGCCTGACCGCATCGGCGCCGGAATTCATTCCCGCCCCTGCCCCGGTCGCGGAATCGCCGGCGCC
>JBAQGU010001031.1:0-4894 GCA_049287975.1 Roseiarcus sp. | reverse complement strand
TGCCATTTCTCCAGCGCCTTGAGAACGCGCTTGTCCTGGGACAGGCCGACATTGTTGGGGATCAGCGTGTCATAGCTGACATTGAGAAGTTCGCTCATCATTCAACCTCCAGTTTTGGTTCGCCCCTTCTCCCCTTACGGGAGAAGGTGGCCCGAAGGGCCCGGATGAGGAGTCGCGCCGCGAGGCGCTTGCGCGCCGACCCCTCACCCCAGCCCTCTCCCGCAAGGGGAGAGGGGGTCAAACCCTGCGCCTGTCGAATTCACCGCGGGCGCCGGTGCCGTATCGCTTCAGCGCGCCGCTCTCACCGACGGCGTTGGGGCGCTGGAAGATCCAGTTCTGCCACGCCGTGAGCCGGCCGAAGATGCGGGTTTCCATCGTCTCTGGCCCGGGGAAGCGCAGGTTCGCCTCCATCCCGGTCATCGCGTCGGGCGAGAAGCTCGCGCGCTCCTCGAGGAAGATGCGCACTTCGTCCTCCCAATCGACGTCGTCGAAGACGAAGGTGACGAGACCGAGCTTGTCGGCCTCGGTGGCTTGCAGCGCCTTGCCCATCGCCCGAGCGGCCTCCTCGACCTTGCCCGGCTCGCCGAGAAAGCGCGTGCTGAGCCGCGTCAGATCGTTCGACATCGGATAGGGACCGAAATTGGGGTCGCTCAACGTGATCGCCGCCGGCGCGCGATTGTCGCCCTCGAATTCTCCCGACATCATGTAGGTTCGATCGCAAGCGAGCAGGATTTCGGCGAGAACGCCCGCGAAGCACGAGCCGTTCTCGATCAGCCCGACCAGCGAGCGCGAGGTCAGATCGATGCGTTTGAGCACACGCTTCCAGTACAGTTCGATCTCTCGCGCGAACCAATCGTCGCCTGCGTTGGCGTGCACCAACGCTTCGTGGGCCAGCACCTTCGAAGCCTCGCCTTGCGACTTGAACACCAGCACGCCGACTTCGAGCTCGTTCAGGCGCAGATGCAGGATCGCGTCGTCGAGCTCGCGCGCCAGTCGCAAAATCCAGCTCGAGGCGCCCTCGGCATGGAGGTCGGCGACGGAGGCCGGCGCCTCGCCCTCGGGCCCGGAAATCGTTATCGTCGCGACGCCCTTCTGGCGGTCGATCTGCACTTCAACCAGTGAATAACGCACCGAGCCGTCCTCGCCGAAGGCCCTCTGCAGCGGCGTCAGCGAGATGCCCTTGGCGTCAACGGGAGCCTTGGCCGCGAACTCGCGCGCGCGCGCCGCGACCGTCTCCTCGAACTTGGAGTTGGGCACGACCTCGTCGACCAGGCGCCACTCCTGCGCGCGTTTGCCTCTCACGCCCTCCTCGATGGAGCAGAACACGTCGGCGAGGTCGCGGCGCACCTTGCGCTTGTCGGTCACGCGCGTGAGGCCGCCGGTTCCCGGCAGCACCGCCAGCAAGGGAACCTCCGGCAACGCCACGGAGGAGGCGCCGTCGTCAGTGAGGATGATGTGATCGCAGGCCAATGCCAGTTCGTAGCCGCCGCCCGCGCAGGCGCCTTTGACCGCGCACATGTAGTGTTGGCCGGAATCGGCGCCCGCGGCCTCGAACGCATTGCGGGTCTCGTTGGTGAACTTGCAAAAATTCACCTTGTGCGCATGGGTCGCGACCCCGAGCATGCGGATGTTGGCGCCGGCGCAGAACACCCGCTCCTTGCCCGATCGCAGCACGACCGCGCCCACTTCCGGGTGCTCGAAGCGCATGCGCTGCACGACGTCGGCAAGCTCGATATCGACGCCGAGATCGTAGGAATTGAGTTTGAGCTGGTAGCCGTCGAACAGACCTCCGTCTTCGTCGACGTCCATGAACAGGGTCGCGACGGCGCCGTCATAAGCCACGCGCCAGTGCCGATACCGCGAGGGATCGGTCTGGAAATCGATGCGCTTGGTCAAAGGGCTCTCTCCCGCGTCGTCTTCGCTGGTCATATGCATGATAATGCAAAAACGCGGGAAAGCAAGCGACAATTTCAAAGAAATAGGCATTTTAGTGCATTTATAGCTCGGTTCGAGGCTGCGGTATCACACGTCTCGAAGCCTGGGGATGTCGATCCAGACGGTGCCTGGCCGGCCGCGGCAATCCGACGGCTCCGATCAGAGCCCGCGAATTGCGTCCAGAGCACGCGAATACAATCGAGCGCGGCTTTGTGCTATAGCGCTTTCAATTATCGGAGTTGAGTCAATGAGGCGGAGTGGAGCTTCGGACAACGGCTGCACTGCTGCATTAATCGGTCGATCGATGCGCACGACTTGCGGGGGGCGTTATGGGCCTTGATCCGGTTTTCCTCTCACGATTGCAATTCGCCTGGGTGATCGGATGGCATATTCTACTGCCGGCGTTCACCGTCGGCATGGGGGCCTTCATCGGAGTGCTGGAAGGGCTCCGCCTCTTCACGGGACGAGAGATCTATCTTCGCGTCTCGATGTTCTGGATCAGAATTTTCTCGATCGCTTTCGGGATGGGCGTCGTCACCGGCGTCATCATGCCGTTTCAAATCGGCACGAACTGGAGCCGCTATACCGACGCGACCGCGAACGTGCTGTCGCCGCTGTTTGCCTACGAGGGTCTCACCGCATTCTTTCTCGAGGCGGGGTTTCTGGGCGTGCTGCTGTTCGGGCGTAAGTTGGTGCCGCCCTGGGCCCACTTTGCCGCCGCGCTGATGGTCTGCCTCGGCACGTTGCTGTCGACGTTCTGGATATTGGCGGCCAACAGCTGGATGCAGACGCCGGCCGGTTACGAAGTCATCGACGGGCGCTTCTACCCGACCGACTGGTTGCAGGTCATTTTCAGTCCCTCCTTCCTCTCCCGCCTCTCCCATACCGTCGTGGCGTTTTTCATCACGACGTCCTTCGTCGTGCTGGGTGTCGGAGCCTATCTCATGAAGCGCGAGCGCTTCGCCGAAGAAGGCCGGACGATGCTGTCGATGGCGCTCTGGCTGCTGACGGTCTTGGTCCCGCTGCAGTTCTTCCTCGGTGACCATCATGGGCTCAACACCCGGGAGCACCAGCCCGCCAAACTCGCGGCGATCGAGGCGCGTTGGGAGACCGGACGCGGCGTCCCGCTCACATTGTTCGCCCTTCCGGACGCGAAGGCCGAAAAAAATCGCTTTGCGATCGATATCCCGCTGCTCGGCAGCCTAATCCTGACTCATGACATCGACGGGGAGGTCAAAGGCCTGAAAGATTTCCCGGCCGATCAGCGGCCGCCCGTTGCGATCCCGTTCTTCGCGTTTCGCATCATGGTCGGATGCGCCGTCGTGATGCTGGGCGTCGTGGTGCTGGGCGGATGGCTTCGCTGGCGTGGCCAGCTCCATCTCTCCCCGCCTCCGCTGTTTCTTCTCCTCTGCCGGCTGACGACGCCGATCGGCTTCATCGCCGTCATCGCCGGATGGGTGGTGACGGAGGTGGGACGCCAACCTTGGACCGTCTACGGCCTGTTGCGCACGGCGGATTCCGTGTCGCCGTCGTTGACGGGCTCGAACGTGCTGATCTCGTTGCTCGCTTACATGGCCGTGTATCTGTTCATGTACCCGAGCGGCGTCTTTCTGATGTGGCGCGCCGTCGAGAAGGGACCCGCCGCGTCCGAAGAGTACGGCGCGGCGATCGAGGCGGGCCGGCCCGTGGCGCCGGTCCTGGCCGGAGCGCACCTTGGTGGGAGCGATCGAAAATGAATCAAGTTCTGGACTTCGTGCCGATCTGGACGCTGATCCTCGGCATGGCGGTATTCTTCTATGTCGTGCTCGACGGATTCGATCTCGGGGTCGGCATGTTGTTCGGCTTTGCCCCGGATACGGCGTCGCGCAATACGATCATCAGTTCCATCGCGCCGATCTGGGACGGAAACGAGACCTGGCTCGTGTTCGGCGGGTTAGGTCTGTTCGCCGCGTTCCCGCTCGCCTTCGCGATCGTCATTCCGGCGGTCTATTTTCCGATCCTCGTGATGTTGCTGGCGCTGGTGTTTCGCGGCGTCGCTTTCGAGTTTCGCTTTCGCGACGCCGACCACAAGACCTTCTGGGATCGCGCGTTCTCCTACGGCTCGACGATCGCGACATTCGCGCAGGGCGTGACGCTCGGAAGTTTCATCCAGGGATTCCAAGTCTCTGGCCGAACGTTCTCGGGCAGCTCGTTCTCTTTCTTGACGCCCTTCTCAGTCCTGACCGGCATCGCTCTGCTGTTCGGCTACGGACTTCTCGGAGCGGGATGGTTGATCTTGAAGACCGAAGGCGGCGTTCAGGACAGAGCTCGCTTTCAAGGCCGCGTCTGCCTCGTGGGCGTGTTCGCGGCCATCGTGATCGTCAGCCTCTGGACGCCGGAAGCCATTGCGGCCGTGGCTGCGCGCTGGTTCAGCTGGCCGAACATCCTTCTCCTGGCGCCCGTGCCGGTCGCGACCGTAGCCCTTGCGTTCGTCACTTGGCGCGCCCTTGGAGGCCGCAACCAGGTCCTGCCCTTCATCGGCGCGATCGGGCTGTTCGTCTTGTCGTATCTCGGCATCGCCATCAGCCTCTATCCGATGATCGTTCCGTACCATTTCACATTACGGGAGGCGGCGTCCTCCGTGAGTACCCAGGCGTTCCTGCTGGTCGGGGCGCTCGTGCTGCTGCCGGTGATCTTTATGTACACGGGTTGGTCCTATTGGGTGTTCCGCGGCAAGGTCCGAGCCGACATCGGCTATTGAGCGAGAGCGATCGGCCCGAACCCCTTCAAGGCGCTCGAGTCGATCGACTCTCGTCGCCGTGCACGTCACTCCAATGGGCCAGATTCTGCTGGATCGGAGTTCGACTTCGTTTCGCGATCGAAGAAGCCGATCTCCACGACGGCATTCTCGATGCGCTTGAGCCGCGCGCAAAAATCAGCGACCGCGGCGAGCGCCTTCTCCGGCTGCTCGGTATGCGGC
>JBAQGU010001030.1:0-1761 GCA_049287975.1 Roseiarcus sp. | reverse complement strand
GTTGACGCGCTGGCCGGAGGCGCGCGCCGACCTGGTCGAGATCGATCCCGGCCTCGCGGCTCTGGCGCGCGAGAACGCAGCGACCAACGGCCTCGCGGATCGCGTCCGCATCCTCGAGCTTGACGCGCTCGACGCGTCCGCGCGTCGCGCCGCCGGGCTCGCGAACGGCGAAGCCGACCTCGTCGTCACCAATCCGCCGTTTTTCGTTTCGAGCGAGGTTCGCCCCTCTCCCGACACGGGGCGCGCGCGCGCCCATGTGCTCGCGGCCGGCGATGCGCCGCTGCAAGCCTGGATCGTCACGTCGCTGGCGCTGCTCGCGCCCGGCGGCCGGTTGGCAATGATCCATCGGCCCGAAGCGCTGCCGGCGATCCTCGCGGCCTTCGGCAAGCGGCTCGGCGCGGTCGCGATTCGGCCCGTGCTTCCGCGCAGCGACGCCGATGCGATCAGGGTGCTGATCTCAGGCATCAAGGGCTCGAAGGCGCCGCTTCGCCTCTCGCCGGCTCTGGTGTTGCACGATTCCTCAGGCGGCTTCACGCCACTTTCAGCCGCGATTCACCGCGGCGAGACCTTCTTGTAGACGCGCCGGTTTCCCCTCCCCGCAAGAGGCGGGGACGGGAAACCCCGCGTTGACCCGAGGGGGTCGCGTCTCTACGGTCCGTCGCGTCGCCCCCGAGTTGAGCTATGCCCGCCGCCGAATCTTACGCCGATCCCTCGCGATCGTTCCAGGCCCTGATTCTGACCTTGCAGAATTTCTGGGCGCGCCAGGGTTGCGTGATCCTGCAACCTTACGACATGGAAGTCGGCGCCGGCACTTCCCATCCCGCGACGACCTTGCGCTCGCTCGGTCCGCGGCCCTGGAAGGCGGCCTATGTTCAGCCCTCGCGACGTCCCAAGGACGGCCGCTATGGCGAGAATCCGAACCGGCTGCAGCATTATTATCAGTTCCAAGTGATCTTGAAACCCTCGCCGGAGAACCTGCAGGAGCTCTATCTCGAATCGCTCGCCGCGATCGGCGTCGACATGGCGCTGCACGACGTGCGTTTCGTCGAGGACGATTGGGAGAACCCGACGCTCGGCGCCTGGGGCCTGGGCTGGGAGTGCTGGTGCGACGGCATGGAAGTCTCACAATTCACCTACTTCCAGCAGGTCGCGGGCGTCGAATGCGCGCCGGTTTCAGGCGAGCTCACCTACGGACTCGAGCGGCTCGCGATGTATGTTCAAGGCGTCGACTCGATCTTCGAACTCAACTTCAACGGCCGCGAGGGCGACGAGAAGATTTCCTATGCCGACGTTTTCCTACAGGCCGAGCAGGAATATTCGCGCTTCAACTTCGAGCACGCCAACACCGAAGTGCTGTTCCGGCATTTCAGCGACGCCGAGGCCGAGTGCCGCGCGTTGCTCGAACGGGGCGAAGCCGGCGAGCGCCATCTGATGGTGCTGCCGGCCTACGACCAATGCCTCAAGGCGGGCCACGCGTTCAACCTGCTCGACGCTCGGGGCGTCATTTCGGTCACAGAACGGCAGAGCTACATCTTGCGCGTGCGCGAACTCGCCAAGGCGTGCGCCGCCGCCTGGTTGAAGACAGCCGGCGGCGCTCTCCCTTCCCCCCATGTGGGGGAAGGTGTCGCGGCGAAGCCGTGACGGATGAGGGGTCGGTTCAGGACAGAGAGCCGTGGCCTACGCTGCCGGCCTCTTCCTTAAAGCTCGACGCGACGGCGCGGACCCCTCATCCGGCCCTTCGGGCCACCTTCTCCCGCAAGG
>JBAQGU010001029.1:0-4729 GCA_049287975.1 Roseiarcus sp. | reverse complement strand
GACGGCTCGTTCTCGCGCGGCGTCCACAAGGTCGAGAATTTCGAGGCGCTGGAGAAACTGACCGACAAATTGTTCGAGGACACCGATCTCCTGCTGGCGCAGAAATTCATGCCGACCGATTTCGATTGGCGCGTCGGCGTGCTCGATGGCGAGCCGCTGTTCGTCTGCCAGTACCAAATGGCCAAGGGACATTGGCAGATCATCAAGCACGGCCCCAACGGCGCCGTGGAAGGCCGGTTCAAGACCCTCGCCCTCACTGAGACGCCGCCGCGCGTCATCGAAGTCGCGCTGCGCGCCGCGCGCGCGATCGGCAGCGGGTTCTACGGCGTGGACGTGAAGGAGGCGGGCGAAACGATCGCGGTGATCGAGGTCAACGACAATCCGAACCTCGACCACGGCATCGAGGACCAGGTCGGCAAGGACGAGGTGTGGAGCCGGATATTGCAGTGGTTCATCAAGCGGATCGACGCGTGAGCGTCCAGCCGGCCCGGAACGGGGGGTAAGCCGACCTTCGATCGTTGCTCTTCGACCCACCGACGAATTCTGAAGTCGGCAGGGTTGCCACCAGAGCGGCTATATCTCGAAAGCGAAGATGCGTCGCCAATCGCGCTTCATGCTGATGACGAACCAGCCATCTTTGATTGCCTCGTCGTACAACTCCTGCGTGAACGCTCCCACCCTGGTGTCCGGCAGGCCCTCAGCCGGTCCATAGGCATACTCGCGCGTGGCGTCGTCGTGCAGGACGAGCATCGACAGCCGCGGGCCTTCGCCGAACTTGGTGTACTCCAGCATCTGGCGGTCGCCTGTGGAGTTGCCGAACGCGGCGCGCGGCCGGCGTCCGATCATGAGATGGATGCCTTCCGGCTTGCCGGCGTTGTCGTCGTTCAGCAGAAGCTTGGGTTCCTTGGTGAGCACCGGCCGCCCGTTCTTGTCGTAACCGTATTCCGTGCCGCCCGCGGCGCCGACGACCTGCTCGGGCGGAATGCCATACGTCGCCTCCGCGTAGACGCGCACAAAATCCTGGCCGCCGCCTGTGACGATGTAGGTCCGATAGCTGTTGGCTCGGAAGTACCGCAAGACCTCGATCATCGGCAGATATGTCAGCTCGGTGTAGGGTCGATTCCAGCGCCGGTTCTTCGCCGCGTCGAGCCAAGTCTTCACTTCGGCATGGAAGTCCTCGACGCTCATACCCGTGACGGTGACGGCCACGATTCTGAGGAGGTCGTCCAAAGAGAGCTTGGCAATCGCCTCGAAGTTGCCTGTCAGCACCGTCTTGAACGGTTCGACATCGGCGAGCGCTGGTTTCTCCTTCACTACCGCCGGCACTCTGTCGAGGCAGTAGATCACCTGCGTGTAGATGGGATGCTCGACCCACAACGTGCCGTCCTGGTCGAACGTGGCGATGCGCTCTTCCGGCGGGACGAACTGCGGGCTCGACGAATCGGTGGTCGTCCGGATGAACTGCAGGATCGCGCTCTTCGCGGGACTATCGTTCCATGAGGGTAGAGGATCGGTTTCGGCGAGCGCCGGAGCGAGTACGCCGACGCTCCCCGCGGCGGCGGCGAGAAGCACGGTGGAGAAATGGCGACGATTCAATTCCATAATGACCTCCTGAGATGGCGGGCCGTCCTACGGAGAGCCGGCCCGCGCGTCTCACAGCTGAACCAACCGACTAGTCGCCTTCGCCGATTATCTTTACGAACTTGTGGATATCCATCAAAGGTACTGGATTGACGGGGTTCTGCAAATTCGGAAGTATGTCGTTCGACGCTCCGCCTGGAAGCGTTTGATGTTCGGAAAATTGACGACGGATTTGTCAAACTCGATCACTGGCACGGTAATCAACGAAAGAACCCAGCCGTTGTCGTAGCCTGCATAGCGTCCGGGCGCGGTAGTCGGCATTCGCGTGCTCACACGGCTTCCTTCAATTCGGCGGGCGGCGATCCTTGTTGTTGGTTGTTAGCATAGGTCCTTTTGTTGAGCTACTGCACCTAGATTAGGGGAAAGTCATCGTGAGCCCCCGGGGACGTGATATTGGCAACCGGCCTCGTCAAGAGACTGCACTGTCATGTCCGTCGCCGTCTGCAACAGTCGCACGCTCTATCGATCCGGAAAGCCGTCTCAAAACTCCTCGGTTTTCCGCGAAGTTGTAAATATCTTGACGCGTGCAGTAATCGGCGGAGTACATGGACTCTTGGCGCGAAAGAGTCGTACGACCGAGTTGGTGTCGACCTGGGTTTTATCGGCTCTGGTTCTCAATTTCATAGTCGGGATGAGCCAAGTCCACGCGGATTCTCCATGGCTGGCGGAACCCGCGCCCACGCCGCCGGCGAGCGAGATTGAAAAGACCTTGGCGGCCGGCAAAATTTGCCGGAACATTGAAAGCGCGGCCTCCGAGAACGCATTGCCCGTAAAGTTTTTCACGCGGTTGATCTATCAGGAAAGCAATTTTGATCCCAACGCGATCAGCTCGGCCGGCGCTGAGGGAATCGCACAATTCATGCCGGCGACGGCGGCATCGCGCGGACTCGGCAATCCGTTTGACGCTCTGAGGGCCTTGCATGAATCCGCGAGTTATTTGCGAGAGCTCCGCAATACCTTCGGCAACCTCGGCCTCGCCGCGGCGGCTTACAATGCCGGCCCCTGGCGCGTCAGTCGCTGGCTCGCCCACAAGGCCACTCTGCCGCAGGAGACGATCGACTATGTCCAGATTATTACGGGCCGTTCTGTTGCAGAATGGGCCGCGCCCAACGCTGACAAGCTAGAGGACTCGGGTTCTGCCCAGAATATCTCCTGTGTCTCCATGCCGAAGCTTTTCAAAGCCTATGCGACCGTTGCGCAAACCAATCCGGCTTGGAAACCGTGGGGCGTAGAATTGGTCGGAGCCTGGAATCAGGGTTCCGTGCTTGCGAGCTTTGAGCAGCTTCGCCGCCGATACGCCGAAATCCTGGGCGATCGTCAGCCTCTCATTCTGCACGTGCGGTCCGATTTTGCTCCCGCAAAAATTTACATTTTGCGTCTAGCGGAAAACACGCGTCCAGACGCTGAACGGCTGTGCACGCGATTGAAGGCAGTTGGGTGTGGATGCGACGTTCTACGAAATCCGCCGCAATGACATCATGAAAATGGATGCGCACTGGGCAGTTGATCAGGCCGAATCCTTCGTAGAGGCGTTGCGGACCAGGTTTTCTCCAAAGGAAAGTGGGCCCAGCCAGGACGAGTAGCCGCGCGCCAGACGCCTCGCGCGCCTCTAGATCAGTAAAATTTCTACCAACGCCTGCAGCAGCCGCGCGTTCTCCCGCTCTGTCCCCACCGTGATCCGCAGGTATTCCGATATCCGCGGCTTGGCGAAATGGCGCACCAGCACGGCCTTCTCGCGCAACGCCGCCGCCAGCTCCGCGCCGCCGCGCGACGCATGGCGAGCGAAGAGGAAATTGGTGGAGGATGGCGAGACCGAGAAGCCCAGGAGCACGAGCCCTTCGGTCAGCTTCTCGCGCAATTCCAGCACCTGCGCGAGGGTCGCCTGAAAGTAGCCCTCGTCCTTCACGGACGCGATCGCGCCGGCCTGGGCGGGGCGGCCGAGCGGATAGGAGTTGAAGCTGTCCTTCACGCGATGCAGGGCCTCGATCAGGCCGGCGTCGCCGAGGGCGTAGCCGACGCGCAGGCCAGCCAGCGCGCGCGATTTCGACATCGTCCGCACCACCAGCAGGTTCGGATGCCTCGAGATCAGCGGAATCGTGGTTTCTCCGCCGAAATCGACGTAGGCTTCGTCGATAACGACGGGGATATCCGGGCGCCAGGAGAGCAGCGTCTCGACATCCGCTCGCGGCAGCGCAATGGCGGTCGGCGCGTTGGGATTGGCGAGAATTATCGCGCCGGCCGGGCGGCGGTAGTCCGCGACTCGCACGCGCATCTCTTCGTCCACAGGGACCGACTCGAAGGCGATCCCGAACAAGTGGCAGTAAACAGGATAGAAACTGTAGGTCACGTCCGGAAACAGCAGCGGCGCTTCGTGTTTCAACAGCGCCGCAAATGTGTGCCCGAGCACCTCGTCCGAGCCGTTGCCTGGGAAAACCTGCTCCGGCTTCACGCCATGATAGTCGGCGAGGGTTTCGCGTAGCTCGGTTGCGTCGAAATCGGGGTAGAGCCGTAGATCATCCGTCGCCGCGGCGCGGATCGCCTCCAGCGCCCGCGGCGATGGCCCGAACGGGCTCTCATTGGTGTTGAGCTTGACCAGATCGGCGACGCGCGGCTGCTCCCCCGGCACATAGGGCGTCAGGCCCTCGACGACGGCGCTCCAGAGGCGACTCATCTCCACATCCTCGCTGGGTTGCTTCGCGGCTTATGGCACGGCCAAGCGAATGCCGACAGGCGCAAGATTGCCGTTCTGTGGAGAGTTCGCTCGGCTAAGTGTCATCCCGCGAAAGCGTGACGTAAACCCGTAAGCCATCGAAAGTGGCTCAAAGCGGCAAGCCTTGTAGAGGCATCGAGGCCCCGCCTCCCGGCTGGATCCCGCCGCAGCTCTGTCATCTCGTCGAGTTGCCCCCATCAGGGCCGCAACGGCTGCACGAAATCAAGCTCGACCGCTTCCGTATGTCCTCTCGCCCGGACGGATGCAGTCGCTGATCGGTCGACGCTGTTCTAGATTTGCCTGCGGATGCGTATCAGATAGATATTTCGCTACTTCGGACCCATTCAGAAGGGATTGCTAATGACGACGCACGTGGTG
>JBAQGU010001028.1:0-1760 GCA_049287975.1 Roseiarcus sp. | reverse complement strand
CTTGTAGGCCATACGGTCGTTCGGAAAGAAGCCCTGGCACGTCGGATGAAACTTGAACCCCCTGACGATCCCGCCCTCGATCAGCTCCCGCGCTTCGCGAGCGCCCATCATGCCCTTGTGCGGGTCGATGCTGGCGAAGGCGATCATGATGTCGCTGTTTTCGCGCGCGGCGTCGATGACCTCCGCGTTGGGAATGCGGCGATTGCCGATCTGGGCCTCCGCGTCGACCGTGAACATCACGAGGCCGATCTTGCGTTCGCGATAATAACTCAGCGTTTCCGCGATCGTCGGACGCTTGCCGACCTTGAAATACTTGCTCGCCGCTTGCTCGTAAGGCTCCCACATGACGTCCACGGGTTGCCGGCACGAAACCTCGGCGTGGGTGTGCACGTCGATCGCAACCAGATCCGAGACGTTCATTTTCGCCGCTCCTCCGCCTGTGCGCGAAACGACCCTAGCTTCGAAATCGAATTCGTAAATCGAAAAATGAGCATTCCGCCCGCGTTTTTGGTCGCGCAACGAACGATTCCAACCATCAGCTTGCGAGTGGCAGTGCCCGAGGCTCTGCGGTTCAGCGCTGCGCCTCGAGTTTGGCGAGACGCATCACGATGCCTGGGCCGCCACTGACCTGACGAGGACCGGAATCGATTTCGCGGAAGGCGTCTTGGACAAGGGGTCGAAGTGCTCGACCGGCATGAGATCATTGGTTTCTGGATAGTAGGAAGCGATGCAGCCTCGGGGTATTTTGTACGGTCGAACCTTGAAGCCGCTCACGGCGCGTTGCTTTTTCGGGTCGGCGAGGGACACCAGTTCGACGATGGAGTCTTCCTCGATCCGCCGGTCGGTCATGTCGTCCTCATTCATGAAGACCACCATTCGGCCGCCAAACACGCCACGATATCGGTCGTTCAGGGTGTAGATGGTCGTATTGTATTGGTCATGGCTGCGGATCGTCGTCAGCGTGAGCGCATCGGCGCGCTGAGTGGCCGGATCGTCGGACACCCCTGGGCAAACGAGGAAATTCGCGCGCCGATCGGCAGTGTCCCAGACGAGTTCGCGGGGACCGTTGTAAAGGTGGAAGCCGCCGGGCTGACGGATGCGGGCGTTGAAGTTCGCGAACAGCTTTGGATAGACGGCTTCGATCTTGTCGCGAATCAGATCGTAGTTCCCCTCGAACGCCTCCCAACCGATGCCGCCCGCCGGCAGAGTCGCATGCGCCATGCCGCATATGATGGCGACTTCCGATTTCAGATGCGGCGAGGGTGGGGTGAAGAGGCCGCCGGACGCGTGCACCATGGACATGCTGTCCTCGACAGTGACGCTCTGGCGACCGGTCGCCTGGATATCCACGTCGCTGCGCGCGAGACAGGGAAGGATCAACGCCTCCTGACCGTGAACGACGTGACCGCGATTGAGCTTGGTGTTGATGGCTACCGTCAGTTTGAGGCGTCGCATGGCGGAGCGCAGGCTTTCGGTATCCGGCGTGGCCGCGACGAAGTTGCCGCCAAGCCCGACGAACACCTCGGCGCGGCCGTCGATCATCGCTGCGACGGCGTCGACGACAGCATGCCCATGATGCTTCGGGGGCGGGAACGAGAAAACCTTCTCGATCTGCGCCAGGAGTTCCGGGCTCGGAATCTCCGTGATTCCGACGGTTCGATCGCCCTGAACATTGGAATGGCCGCGCACCGGACAGATTCCGGCGCCCGGCCTGCCGAAGTTGCCCCGCATCAGCAGCAAATTGGCGATCTGCTGCACGT
>JBAQGU010001027.1:0-3724 GCA_049287975.1 Roseiarcus sp. | reverse complement strand
CAGCGCCAGATGGAATACCGTCACCATCGCGACCCGCTCGTCCCGCGCCAGCAGCGGTTCGGCGAGTACACGCGCTCCCTGATGAAGGGGCTCAACGTTCCCGTGCACAACACCTACGGGCTTCGGCCCGCCACCGTGGACGGCGCCAACCAAATTGCTCCCCTGACGGCCTTTCGCGACGTCGACGCGCTGGGTCTGCTCAACAACGTTCCGACGCTCAATTTTCATCCGCATCTGCCGCACTACGAACTGACAAATGCGGATGGCAAGGAGGTTCAAGTCCTCGCGCGCCAACCGATCGATCTCGAGCTTCCGCACCCCTTCACCACCGCGGGCAACAAGGAGTTCAATTGCCTCCTTTGGATGCCGCCAAGCGACCGGCGACCCGGAGACATCGTCTTGGTCGACTCGACCAATTTCACCACGCTTTTTGGCGGCGATGACAGCCTCAAGAATTTCTGGAAGAACCTCGCCGTCATGAGGTGAGCCGGAAGAGGTTGTTCGGCAACACGGACCGCGGAGCATGAAAGCGATCCTCGAGCGGTGTGCGGTTGTCGCCCTGGCGTTGGCCTGCGCCGTTCGAGCCGCTTACTCCGCCGATCTGCCGACCGCGGGGGCCGCGAAGGAATCCGGCGCGACGTCCAACTGCTTCGCCAGCCTCTGGAACTGGGTGAACGTGTCAGTCTCCGATCGGGTTCGGGAAGTGGTACGACACCCGGCTCGTGACGATGGTCGAGGCGCGTCGATGGCGATCCAGAATCGGGGGCGCGAGCGTCAGAGACCGACGCGTCGCATGTGTTCGTCGGGATAGCGGGCGCCCTGGACCGGCATCGTCGTCCTGCTGCCGTTGAGCTCCCGCATATCGTCGCCCGTCAGCTGCACGGACAGGGCGCCAATGTTTTCCTCGAACCGCTCGAGCTTGCGGGTCCCAAACAGTGGCGCAATCCATGGCTTCTGGGCGAGAAGCCAGGCGAGTGCGACCTGCGCGGAGGTTGCCCCGTGCCGATCGCCGACTCTGGGCAGGAGATCGACCAGACGTTGATTGGCGCCACGGGCATCGGGCGCAAAGCGTGGGATGCTGCCGCGGATGTCACGTTCATTGAACGTCGTGCCCGGGTCGATCGTGCCGGTGAGAAAGCCTTTGCCGAGCGGGCTGAACGGGACCATGCCGATTCCGAGTTCCTCGAGCGTCGGGATGATCTCCGCTTCGGGCTCGCGCGTCCATAGCGAGTATTCGCTCTGCAGGGCCGTCACAGGCTGCACGGCATGAGCGCGGCGAATGGACTTCGCCCCGGCCTCCGAGAGGCCAAAAAAGCGAACCTTGCCTTGCTGGATCAGATCCTTGACCACGCCCGCGACGTCTTCCATCGGCACGGCGGGATCGACTCGGTGCTGGTAGTAGAGATCGATGTAATCGGAGCCGAGCCGCCGCAGGCTGCCTTCGACCGCGCGACGAATCTGAGCCGGCTTGCTGTTGACGCCGCCCCGGTGTTCACCCGTGTCCTGGTCGATATCCCAGCCGAACTTTGTCGCGATCTTGACCTTGTCGCGCATGCCACGGAAGGCTTCGCCCACCATGGCTTCGTTGGTCCATGGACCGTAAGTCTCGGCGGTATCGAAGAAGTCCATGCCGAAGTCGACCGCCTTTCGGAGCAGGGCGATCATCTCTGCCCGGTCGGGAATATCGCGCGATTTTCCGTAGCCCATTGCGCCCAGCGACAGAGCGGAGACTTCCAGCCCTTGGCCCAATTTGCGCTTTTCCATCGTTTTCTCCTGCATGCTCAGAGCGGGTTGTAGCCGGGCTTTCTGTAGAGCTGATCCGGCTTGCCAACTATGTCCGTCTTGTAGACCTTCTCGGTCCACTCCGACGGCGCGACTTCTTCGAGACTGACGGATACGGACGCTTCGCCGTAGCCCAGGCTTGTCATGACGGCGTTCGTCACGCCTTCAACGAGCTTCTGCTTCTGCGGCTCCGATTTGCCGGGCCAGAGTTTGACAATGACGTGAGGCATCGCTTGTCTCCCCGATCAGACGCTCAGCATTGTCTTGATGGCGCGACGCTCGTCCATCGCGCGGTAGCCCTCCGCGACATCGGCGAGCGGCAGCGTCAGATCAAAAACCTTGCCCGGATTGATCTTGCGTTCCGACACCAAATCGATGAGTTGCGGAAGGAACCGGCGCACGGGAGCCGGGCCGCCCATGAGACCGCGCTGTGAGTAAAACAGTTGGGCGCCGTCGAGCTCGACGCCGTGCGGGACGCCGACATAGCCGATCATGGCTCCCGGTCGTGCGCACTGAAGGGCCTGCATCATGGATTCTTTTGTGCCGACGCATTCGAGCACCGAATGCGCGCCGACGCCTTTCGTCAGCTCCTTGATGCGGCTTATGCCTGCTTCGCCGCGCTCGGAAACGATGTCGGTCGCGCCGTATTCGAGCGCCAGATCCTGCCGCGTCTTGTGGCGGCTCATCGCGATGATTCGGCCGGCATCCATCTGTTTGGCCGCGAGCACGCCCATGAGGCCGACCGCGCCGTCGCCAACGACCACGACCGTCGAACCGGGCTGCACGCGGGCCGCGTCGGCCGCGTACCAGCCGGTGCCGAGCACGTCCGAAACGGCCAGAAAGCTCGGGATCAGGTCATCAGCAGGCCTCTCGGGGGTGGCGACCAGCGTGCCGTCCGCGAGCGGAACCCGCGCCAAGGGCGCCTGCGCGCCGCTCATGAATTCGCGCTGCTCGCAGGATGACTGAAACCCGAAACGGCAGTGGGGGCAGGTGTTGTCGGAGATGCAGAAGGACCCGACGACAAATTGGCCCGGACGCACGGTTGTGACCGCGCCGCCGACTTCCTCGACCACGCCGCAATACTCGTGACCCATCGCCATGGGTGCGTTGACGGGGTTCAAACCCCGGAAGGGCCAGAGATCGGAACCGCAAATGCAGGTGGCCGAAAGCCGGATGATGGCGTCAGTCGGCTTGAGAATTTTCGGCTCGGCGACTTCTTCGCAACGGACGTCGCGGGGACCGTAAAGCATAGCGCCTTTCATGAAATCTCTCCAAAGTTGGCTTCGCTTCGCTCGTGACGCTCATTTGCCGCTTTCTTCAAACACCTTGCGGGCGATCGGCAACGCCGTAATGGCGACCGGCCATCCCCCGTAAAAGGCGAGTTGCGTGATCGTTTCGACGATCTCGTCTCGCGTGACGCCGTTGTCGATCGCGCGCTTCAAATGAGAGGGCAGTTCGTTGTGTCGGTAGAGGGCGATCAGCGCCGTGATCGTGACGAGGCTGCGGTCGCGAGGCGAGAGGTTCGGGCGTTTCCAGAGATCGCCGAACAGAACCTTGTCGGTGTAATCGGCGAGCGCGGGGGCGATATCGCCGAAACTCTTTCGCGCGTTTGTGGGCGCGTCGGCCATGGCCCGAACTCCCAAGGATTGCGACGAGGCCGCGAGTAGCGTCGATGAGGCGAGGAGCGAACGGCGATCCATGACCGGAACCTCAACCGCCGTATTGCTCGTCGCCGACCTTTTCCATCCAATCGACAGTCTTGCCGTCGAGCTTTTCCTGGATGGCGATGTGGCTCATTGCCGTGGTTGCAGTCGCGCCGTGCCAATGCTTTTCACCGGGCGGAAACCACACGACATCGCCGGGGTGAACTTCTTCGATCGGACCGCCCTCGCGCCGCACCCGGCCGCAACCGGCCGTGACAATCAGCGTCTGACCGAGGGGG
>JBAQGU010001026.1:0-7505 GCA_049287975.1 Roseiarcus sp. | reverse complement strand
CGTTCTGCCATTGCAGCATCAACCCGGTGATGAAGCCCGCGCCAGTCCTGAGGCCGTGGACGTGGGGGTCGCCCCGCGGCAGAAACTCGACCCTGCCGATCGTCCCGACGTAGTCGGTCTTCTCCAGCGCGGCGACGAGCTTGTCGCTGTCGGTCGAGCCCGCGCGACGGATCGCATCGGCAATGATGTAAACATCGTCATAAGCGGTGTAGCCGCAATAGGACGGCGTGTTTCCGTATTTCTTCACGAAGGCTTCGACGAACGGCAGCGTCTTCGGCGTCACCGCGACGTCCGGGCCTGAGACACCCTGATAGATCACGCCCTCGGTCGCTCCATTGGTGTCCTTCCAGAAGGTCGAGTTGGTCGCCTGCGACGAAATGCCGAACATCGGGATCGGCACCTCTTGGCTCTTCCACTGCACCGTCGGCTGCGTCCCGACATGCGAAATGCCGGTAATGATGACGTCCGGCTTCTCGCCTTCGATCTTGTTGAAGATCGGCGTGAAATCCGTGGTGTCGGGGGAGAAGCGGATATGGTCCAGCACCTTCAAGCCGATTTTCGGCAGGCATTCGACGTAGCCGGCGTCGAGCGGCGTGGTCCAGGCCGCGTCCTCGCTCATGATCACGGCGGTCTTCATCTTGAGGCCGTCGACCAGCATATCTTTGGCGGCGTCGCAGACGAGCCGCGAGAGCGCGCCCGAGGTCAGATACCCATGGAAGGTGTACTTGTTGCGCTCGTAGTCCTTGGCGATGTTCGCGGTGATGACGTCCGAAGCGGCGCCTGGCGTGATCATCACGGTCTTCAGCCGCGCGGCCCAGGGCTCCAGCGCCAGCACGACTTCGCTGATGTAGCTCGCAATGACCGCATTGACGTGGTCCTCGTTGACCGCGCGCTGGAACGCCCGCACCGATTCGGCTGAGGACGAGTGGTTGTCGTAACTGACGATCTCGATCTTGCGGCCGTCGACGCCGCCCCGAGCGTTGATTTCGTCGGCGGCGATCTGCGCGGCCGACGGGATCGACGAGCCCGCGACCGCCTGCGCTTCGGCGATCACGCCGATCTTGATCGGGCCGCTATCCTGCGCCGAGGCGAGCGCGCTGGCCGCGAGCGCGACGGCGAAGCCGCCTGCGCCGAGAACCCGGCGCATCGCCGCGTGCGAAATGACCCCTATATGCCACTGCATGGTTTCCTCCCGGAATGCCTGTTGTCGCCGATAAACGGATACGGCGCGCTAAATCCGACAAAACTCGTCGGCACTCAGCCCAAACCTGCGATGGTTTGGGGTTTCTGGCAAGTCTCAGCGGCAAAATATGTGGATCGCGAAACCGCGTTCCGGCGCGCGCGAACGCCGGGCGCGCCCGACGGAACTGAGGGTCGACGCCCGAATTGAGGACTGCCGGCTTGCAAAAGCCCGTGATGCCCCATTCCCGACCCCGCTGCGTCGCCCCCATATAAACGTAAAATTCATTGCTGGATGGGTTTCTCATGGTGGACAGTCAGTTGAGCGACACAGAGAACAGGGATCGTACAGACGGCAGCGAAACGAAATCCGAAGCACCCGAAAAGGTAAGACCGCACGATCCGGAAGAAGACGAATCAGCGGATCGGAAGGAGTCGAAAGACAAGTCGAACGGCGGCAGCGATAAGGAGGCTAACGAAGACGCCAAGCGGCGCAAACGACGACCCTTTGTCTGGGCGATCGGGATCGCCGTCGTCCTCTTGCTTGCTGCCGGCGGCGGCTATTACTGGTACTCGACCAAGGGGTTGGAGAGCACCGACGACGCCTATACCGATGGCCGCGCGGTAGACATTGCGCCCCGGGTGACCGGCGTCGTGGTCTCTCTCGACGTGACCGACAATCAGTTCGTGCACAAGGGCGATCCTTTGATCCATATCGATCCCCGGCAATTCGATGCCGCGCGAGAGCAGGCCGAGGGCGTGCTGGCGTCGGCGAAGGCCCAGCATCAAGGCCAGGTCCTCGGGGCGGAAATCGCCCTGAAGAACTTTCCCGCGCAGTTGGAGCAGGCCCAGGCCCAGCTCGCCAACGCCAAAGCCGTCCAGGTCAAGGCCCAGGCCGATTACAACAGGCAGAAGAGTCTGCCGAAGCTGGCGACGGACCAGACCAATATCGACCAGGCGACCGCGGCCCTCGCAGAGGCGGAGGCGCAGGTGAAACAAGCCGAGGCGCAGATCCTCGCGGCGACGCCCGTGCCGCAGCGGATCGGGCAGGCCAATGAACTCGTAGGCCAGCTGAACGGTCAGGTCGAGCAGGCGCAGGCCAGCCTCGACCAGGCCAATCTGAACCTTTCCTGGACCGTGGTGAGGGCGCCGCAGGACGGCTGGATCACCCAGCGCAACGTCGAGATGGGTAACGACGTGACGGCGGGCCAGCAGATTTTTGCAATCGTCTCGCCGGAGGTCTGGATCACCGCCAACTTCAAGGAGACCCAGCTCGATCTGATGCGGCCGGGACAGAGCGTCGAGATCAGTGTGGACGCCTATCCGCAGCTGCATCTGACCGGCCACGTCGACAGCATCCAGAAGGGCAGCGGCTCCAAATTCTCCGCCTTTCCGGCTCAGAACGCGACCGGAAATTTCGTCAAGATCGTGCAGCGCGTGCCGGTCAAGATCGACATCGACCACGGTCTCGATCCGAACTTGCCTCTGCCGCTCGGGATTTCGGTCGAGCCGACCGTGAGGGTACAATGACCGCGCAGGCGGGCGCCGGCTGGAAGCCGCGCTACAACCCTTGGCTGATCGCGGTGGTGGCGACGCTCGCCGCCTTCATGGAGATCCTCGACACGACGATCGTCAATGTGGCTTTGCCGCATATCGCCGGAGCCATGTCGGCGAGCAACGACGAGGCGACCTGGACCCTGACGTCCTATCTCGTCGCGAACGGCATCGTGCTGACGATTTCCGGCTGGCTGAGCGATCTGTTGGGGCGAAAGCGGTATTTCCTGATCTGCATCGCCATGTTCACGGTCTGCTCGTTTTTCTGCGGAATCGCCGGCAGCCTCGTCCAACTCGTCATATTCCGGCTGGCGCAAGGCTTTTTCGGCGGCGGTCTGCAGCCCAATCAACAGTCGATCATCCTCGATTCCTTCCCGCCGGCCAAGCGCGGCGCCGCCTTCGGCGTGGCCGCGATCGCTATCGTCGTCGCTCCGGTGCTGGGGCCGACGCTCGGCGGGTTCATCACGGACAATTCCTCGTGGCGATGGATCTTTTTCATCAATATACCGGTGGGAATCTTTGCGGTTTTCGCCAATTGGGTCCTGGTCGAAGATCCGCCGTGGGAGCAGAACAAGCCGAGCCGAGGGATCGACTACATCGGTCTTTCGCTCATCACGATAGGGCTCGGCTGCCTGCAGATCATGATGGATCGCGGCGAGGACGACGATTGGTTCGGCTCTCCCTTCATCGTCACGCTGGCCTTGCTGGCTTTTGTGGGTATCCTCAGCGCCGTGCTGTGGCTGCTCGTCGCCAAGAAGCCGATAGTCAATCTCGACGTCTTCAAGGACAGGAACTTCAGCGCCGGTTGCGCGATGATCGCGGCCATGGGCGGCATCCTGTACGCCAGCGCCGTGATCATCCCCCAGTTCGCGCAAAGCGTGCTCGGCTACACCGCGACCTGGGCGGGGCTCATCCTGTCGCCGGGCGGCGTTGTCGTCATCATTCTCATTCCGATCGTCGGCCGTTTGATGAAAATCATGCAGACGAGAATCGTCATCGCGATCGGCTTCTTCATAATGGGTTGCGCGCTCGTGTACTCGAGCGGGCTTGTGCCGAACATCGATTTCACGACGTTGGTGATGATGCGTTCAGCGCAGACCGCGGGTCTCGGATTCCTGTTCGTGCCGATCAGCACGGTCACCTACCTGACGCTGTCGCGCGATCTGCGCGGCGACGGCGCCGCGCTGTTCTCGATGTTTCGCAATGTATTCGGCTCAATCGGCATATCGGCTTCGACGGCGTTGGTCACGCAGCGCAGCCAAATCCAGCAAGACTATCTGTCGCGATGGTTTTCGCCGTTCAATCAACCTTACGATACGCTGCTGGCGCAGACGAAGGGCACGCTGATCACACTGGGTCATAACGCAGCCGCGGCTCAGATGATCGCGTCCAAACAGGTCTACCAGACATTTTTGCAGCAAGTGTCCGTACTGGCCTACTCCGACGTCTTTTTCCAGCTGGCGATCCTCGCCTTCATCGCCGTGCCGTTTTGTTTTCTCGTATCCGCAAAGACGGCGAGCGGCGGCCCCGGCGCCGCCCACTGAATGGGCGCGTCGGGCCGGTCTCTTCCGTAGCCGATTCTCCGGTTGAACGCGACGGAGCGCTACCGGGCCGAAGCTTGGCTTGCGTGCAGCTCTGCGACATACTGGAATTTCTGTCGCGCGAGAGGCCCGCATACGGGCCCGGGCCGCACGCGATCTGAAACAAGCCACCTGGCGAGTGGCGTCGGGGGCGTATTGTGACGGTTGGTACACGTATTGTCGTCATTGCCATCGCTGCGTCGTCGATTGCGGGTTGCAACGTTGGCCCCGATTTTGTTCCCCCTGATTCCGGCCTGCCGACGAGCAAATTCGCGAACCCCGCTCTGGCGACCTCCGCCAAGGGCGCCACGCCGAGCGCCACCACCGCGAAGCCGCCTGATCCGATGTGGTGGAAGATGTTTCGCGATCCCGTCCTGACCGGGCTGGAACAGCGCGTCGCCGCCGCCAATCTCGACGTGCTGACCGCAACGGTGAAGATCGCCGAAAGCCGCGCTCAGCGAGGCGTCACCGCTGCGGCGGAACTGCCGTCCGTGAACGGGACGGGGAAATACCAGCGCGAACTCTTTAGCAAGAACGGGATAGAAAGCCTGATCCCCAACACGCCTCCGATCCCGCCGTTCAACGACTACACCACCGGATTCGACGCCTCGTGGGAACTGGATCTCTGGGGCCACGTCCGCCGACAGATCGAAGCCGCCGATGCTGAGATCGTAGCTTCCGAGGATCAGAGGCGCTCGACCCTCGTCTCCACGCTGGCGGAGGTGGCAAACGACTACATCCAGTTGCGCGGCGCCCAGGCGCTGGTCGACATCGCCAATGAAAACGTGAAAACCGAACAGGGTCTCTTGGATTTGACGCAGACGCTCCAGGAGAAGGGACTGACGACAGGGCTCGACGTCGAGAACGCCAAGGCGCAACTCGAGTCTGTGAGAGCGCAGATCCCGGGCTTCGAGCAGCAGGCGGCGCAGCAGATCAACGCCCTCAGCCTGCTCTTGGATCTGCCGCCGAACGGATTGCGCCGCGAGCTCGCGCGCGCCCGGGCCGTGCCGCCGACGCCCGCGCGCGTCGCGATAGGCATTCCCTTCGAGCTGGCGCGCCGACGCCCCGACATCAGGCAGGCCGAAGACAATTTGCACGCGCAGACCGCCGACATCGGGGTCGCGGTCGCCAACTTCTATCCCACTGTCCAGCTGACCGGCACGGCGGTGCTGGATTCGATCACGTTCAACAAGCTGTTCATGCCGGGTTCGCTGCAATACATGGCGGGACCGACCATCACGCTGCCGATTTTCGAAGGCGGGCGACTGAAATCGAATCTCGAACTCACCAAGGCGGAACAACAGGAGGCGGCGATAGCCTATCGAAAGGCCGTGTTGCAGGCCTGGCACGACGTCGCCAACGCGATGGTCTCCTACCGCACGGATCAGGAGAGACGGAGCCGATATGCGAGCGAAGTCGACCATTCGCAAAAGGCTCTGGACTTGGCGCGTGCGCGCTACAACGAAGGCGTCGCCGACTTCACCACGGTGCTCACCTCGGCGCAGACTGTCTTGCAGGCGCAACAGCTATTCCTGCAGTCCACGGTGAGCGTTTCCGCCGATCTGGTCCAGCTCTACAAGGCGCTCGGCGGCGGATGGGAATCCACCTTCCCCGCCGCGCCCGACAGCGCCCATATCGCGCAGAGCTCCCCGCCGCAGTAGACGCGTGGCGGATCGCCCCGGCGGCGCCATGACCAAGCGCCCCGCGTCGTCGGAGTGATCGAGCTGATCGCGGCCTTTGTGCTTTCGCGCTGAACCCGTGCGCTGCGCCGGCCCCCGATCTCCCGATCTCCGCGCGCTTTGTATCCTCGCCCCGGCCTGTATATAAGTCGGCGCCGCCGAATCAGGGCGGCGCCGGGAGTTTGTCCTTGACATCGACCTTCTCGCGACTGCGCGCGCTCGCCGTCGCCGTTCTCATCGGCTTCACCGTCTCGTCCTGCGGCTATAACAACATTCCGACGCTCGAGGAGGCCGCCAAGGCGCAATGGGCGGAGGTCGAGAACCAGTATCAGCGCCGTTCGGATCTGATCCCCAATCTCGTCCAGACGGTCCAGGGCTACGCCAAACAGGAAAAGGACGTGCTTACAGCGGTGACCGAGGCGCGCGCGAAGGCGACTTCGATCCACGTCGACGCGTCCGACCTGACCGATCCCGCCAAGGTCAAGCAGCTGCAGGATGCGCAGAACGCGCTCTCCGGCGCGCTCGGACGCCTGCTGGCCGTCAGCGAAAACTATCCCGATCTCAAATCGAACCAGAACTTCCTCGCCCTGCAATCGCAGTTGGAGGGCACTGAGAACCGCATCGCGGTCGCCCGCAAGGATTATATCGCCGCCGTTCGGGCCTATAATACGGAGCTTCGCACCTTTCCCGGCGTGATCTGGGCCTCGACCGCGTTCCGCTCGAACAAGCCGATGGCCGAGTTCACCGCCAGCGGCGAGGCGCAAACCGCACCCAAGGTGAAATTCTAGCGGGGCGGCCTCGCGTTGCCCCGCGCCCTTCTCGCGCGCCTCGCCGTCGCTTGGCTGGCCGTCGTCGCGGCCTTGACGATCGCCTGGGCGGCGAACGACTTCCCCGCGCTCACCGGCCGCGTCGTCGATCAGGCGGGCGTCCTCTCGGCGACGACCCGCGCCGATCTCGACGGCAAGCTCGCCTCGCTGGAACAGAAGTCGGGCATTCAGCTCGTAGTTGCGACCGTCGCGACCCTCGGCGGCCAGGAGATCGAACCCTACGCCAACGATCTCTTCCGGCAATGGAAGCTCGGCGAAACCAAGAAGAACAATGGCGTTCTGTTTCTGATAGCGCCCAAGCAGCACAGGGTACGGATCGAGGTCGGCTACGGGCTCGAGGGCACGCTCACCGACGCGATCTCCAAGATCATCATCCTCAACGCGGTCGCGCCGCGTTTCAAGGCGGGCGACTTCGACGGCGGCGTCTCGCGAGGCGTCGACGACATCATCACCGTGCTCACCACCGATTCCTCGGAATGGCAGAAGAAGCCCGACCTTCGCGCCGTGGACAATTCCACGACGCTGGACGAGATCGTTCCGTTTCTCATCTTCCTCGTGATCATGTTCATCGTATTCCGCTTCGGCAATCGCGGAGGCGGCATCGGCAACGCCATCGTGCTGTCGTCGATGATGGGCGGAGGCCGGTCTTCGGGGGGCGGGTTCGGCGGCGGCGGCGGGGGTTTTTC
>JBAQGU010001025.1:0-4933 GCA_049287975.1 Roseiarcus sp. | reverse complement strand
ACCCCAATCCCCAAGCCGAGGCCAGAACGGAGGCGGAGAAGGCAGCCGCCTCGTCGGCCGCTCGCGCTGCCGTCGTCAACTCGGCTCGCGCGAACTCGGCGACCGCGGCGCGCGCGATCTCCTGTTCCTCGGACAGCGCAAAGGAGATCATGCTCGGCTCGTCGGGTTGGAGCGCGCAGCTCGCCACTCGCCCATCGGCGCGAGCAGACATTCCTGGGTCGCGCTCGCGACCTGCCGCCCCTCCCGATCGTAGATGCGCCCGATCGAAAGGCCCCTGCCGATCGCGCCGCTCGGGCTGATGCAATCGAAAAGCAGCCAGTCGTCCGCGCGCAAAGGGCGATGCCACCAGATCGAATGATTCAGGCTCGCGACGTAAATTTCGGTTCCCGCTTCCACGATCGGGCGGACCTCGGCGATGCAGCCGGCGAAGTTGATCCAATAGTCCGAGAGATAAGCGAAAGCCGCCGCGTGCAGCGACGCCTCGTCGGGCAATCGCCGCTGCATCTTGATCCAGAACCGCACGCGTGGCTGGTCGGTGTCCGGACGTAGCAAGTCGTCGACGAAAGGCGCGCGGAAATCGATCGCCGCGTGCGAGCGGAACAGATAGCCGAGCGTGCGCTCGATCGCGGCCACCCCAGGTGCTGCGATGTCCGCGAGCCCCGGTAGGCTCTCGGGATCGCGATCGAGACCGCAATCAGATGCGGGCGGCGCCATATGCTCCGGCGAATCGATTGCGGCGGCGAAAGAGACGTTGGCGTCGCAGACCATGCGTCCGCCGCTCTGCGAGCCCCTGACGTGGCGCGCCGAAAAGCGCTTGCCGTCCTGCAGCGCGGCGACCTCGTAGTCGATCGGCTGGTCTGGAAGCGCGCCCGCAAGGAACATGAATTGCATCGCTGTCGCCGGCCTATCGGCGGGGACGGTCAGCGCCGCGGCCGCGAGCGCCTGTCCGAGCAACTGGCCGCTGTAGACGCGTCCGTGTTCGTTGATCTCGCCCACGCGGCTACGGAAACGCCCTGACTCAGGCGCAGCGAGGCCCAGCAGGTCGGCGAGGTCGGCGCCATCCCAATCCGGCGTGCGTTCATCCATGAGGAACTCCTGGCGCCGTGCGATGGCAGCCGGTCTCGTTGACGCTGACGACGCCGAGGCCGCCGTCCTCGCGTCGACGGAGACGTGTGATCGACCCGTAGCCCGGATGGAAATTCGTAATCCGATCGAGGCCAAGAGCATGCGAGAGCGTGATGTTGATGGGAAGTCCGTGCGTGAAGACGACGACGCGCACGCCGCGATCCGCCTGCGGCGCCGTCGCCTGCAACGCCGCGAGGACGCCGGCGCGAAATTCTTCCGGCTCGGCGCCAAGATAGCGAATCGGATCGGCGACGAACCGGGCCCACGCCTCGCCGCCCTCGGCGCGCAACGTCTCGGTCGAGCGATAGCGCATCGTCGCGCGATCGGCTTCGGCCCAGCCGTCGATCGTGTCGATCGACAGGCCGAGCCGCTCCGCCAGCGGGACGGCGGTCTGCTGTGCGCGTCGCAGCGGGCTCGCGACGATGCGGGTGACGCCTTCGCCGGCGAGCCAGTCCGCGACAGAGCGCGCTTGACGCCTGCCGTCCGCGTTCAGCGGGGGATCGTGAGGAGAGAAGGCGTCGTCCTCGTCGGGACGCCCGTGGCGGACGAGGATCAGCCGCATCGGCGCAACTTCATGTCTGCGCCATCGCCTTGGCGGCCTCGAGCGCCGAGACGTCGGCCTCGGACAGACCCCATTCGCGCAGCACTTCGCGGCTTTGCGAGCCTGGCGCGGGCGTCGGACGCCGCAGCGAGGCGGGCGTGCGCTCGAAACGCGGGACGGGGCTCGGGTGTCGAAGGCCGTCGAACTTGGCGTAGGTTGCGCGCGCCCGCATCTGCGGATGTTCTGGGGCTTCGTCGATGGTCAGCACAGGGGCGAGGCAGGCGTCGCGCCCGGCGGCCGCCGCAACCCATTCGTCGCGGGTGCGGCAGCGGAATATCGACGCGAATCGTTTCCGCATGTTGGGCCATGCGGCGCGGTCGTTCTGATCGGGCAGGGTCTCGCCCGCGAGCCCCATCACGCTCAACAACGCCGCGTAGAACTGCGGTTCGATCGCGCCGACCGCGACATATTGACCGTCCTCGGTCTCATAGCTGCTGTAGAACGGCGCGCCGCCGTCAACGATGTTGTCGCCGCGCTTCTGCGTCCAGGCTCCTTGCTGTCGGAAGGCCTGGAACGCCGACATCAGATGAGTCACGCCATCCAGCATCGCTACATCGATAGTCTGGCCCTTTCCCGAATTGCGCGCCTCTAGCGCCGCCGCCAGCAGGCCGACGGCCAGATAGAGCGCGCCGCCGCCGAGATCCGCCACCAGATTGAGCGGCGGTGGCGGCGGCCGGTCTGGGTCGCCCATGCTGTGCAGCGCTCCGGTCAGCGCGAGATAGTTGATGTCATGGCCGGCCTCTTGTGAGATCGGGCCTTGTTGTCCCCAGCCGGTCATGCGGGCGAACACCAGGCGCGGATTGATCGCATGGCAGATCTCGGGGGCGAGGCCGAGCCGCTCCATAACTCCAGGACGGAAACCCTCGATCAGCGCGTCGGCGCTCCCTACGAGTGTCAGCACGGCCGCGACCGCGGCGGGTTGTTTGAGGTCGAGTGCGATGGAGCGTTTGTTGCGGTTGTAGAAGTCGAACCGCGGCGGCGTTTCGGGTTCGGCGCCCGGCCGCAGGATGCGGTCGATCCGCACTACGTCAGCTCCGAAGTCGCCGAGCAGCCCGCCGGCGAAAGGCGCGGGGCCGATGCCTCCCATTTCGACGATGCGAAAGCCGTGCAGCGGACCCGTCAAGCATCGCTCCTTTGTTTCGATTCGGCGCGCCGGGGCGCCAGACCTTCGCCGCGCTCGGCAAGATCGCGCAGCCAAGGAGACGGCGCGAACCGCGCCCCGTTGTCGTGCGCGAGCGTGTCGCAAGCCGTGACGAAGGCGGCGAGACCAAAATCCTCCGTCCAGCGAAGAATGCCGCCGACGCGTTTGGGAAAGCCGAGCCCGAGCACGGAAGCGGCGTCGCCGTCGTCCGCGCTGGCGATCACGCCTTCCCCGAGGCAATGTAGCGCTTCGCACGCTTCGGCGAATAGGAGGCGCAGCTTCACGGCTTCGCCGTCCGGCTGATCGGTGCGGAGCGGGAATGCGCTCGCGAGACCCGGCCAGACCATCCGCGGCCCGTCGGCAGGCCAATCGAAGAACCCGCCGCCGTTGCGCCGTCCGCCACGGCCGAGTTCGGCCATGCGCGCGAGCACGGGTTCGGCGAGCGGGCGGCAGAAACGCGGCTCCAACCCGTCCGCGCGCGCCTGGCGGGCCTGTTTGCAGGTTGAGCGCCAAACCCGTCTCGTCCAGCATCGCCAGAGGCCCGAGCGTGCGGCCGTTGGCGATCGCCGCGGCTTCGATCAGCTGCGGCGCGACGCCTTCGCTCAACATCGCCAGCGCTTCGTCGAGATAGGCCGCGAAGACGCGCGTGGCGAAGAAGCCTGGGCCATCACGCACCAGAACCGGCCGTTTGCCGATCTGCTGGATGAACGCGAGTGCGGATCGGACGCAATCAGCCTTGGTGGCTTCGCCCTTGACGACCTCGACCAAGGCCATGCGGTCGGCGGGCGAAAAGAAATGCAGGCCGAGGAACCGACCCGGGTCGCTCAACACTTGCGCGAGCCCGCTGATCGCGAGGCCTGAGGTGTTGCTGGCGATCAACGTCTCGCGGGGCGCCGCGGCTTCGATCCGGCGCAGCACGTTCGTCTTCGTGCCGCGATCCTCGTCGACGGATTCGATGACGATTTCGCAGCCCCCGAGCGCATGGTCGCTTTCCGCCGCTTCGACCCGGGAAAGAATCTCGGCGCCGACCGCGTCTTCGAGTCGACCGCGCGCAACCTGCCGCTCCATTGCGGCGTGCAGCCGCCGCCGACCAGCCTGAGCAGCCTCCGCGCTCCGACCGCACAACACGACCTTCGACCCCGAAGCCGCAACGGCCTGCGCGATTCCGAGGCCCATCAGGCCCGGACCGACGATTCCGACGCACCGCGCCGCCGTCGGCGGCTCAGGAGTGGAAATGGACGGCATGGTCGATTTCGGCGCGCCCGACGCGGGCGGCGTTGGCTTTGGCCTGCGGATCTTCGTAGCCGAACGAGACGCCGAACAGCAGTCTGTAGTTGGCTGCACCCCGAGTTGCTCGCGCACGATGTCCGGAAACAGCCCGAGCGCCCCCTGCGCGCAAGAGGCGATGCCCCGCGCGGCGAGCGCCAGCATCAGCGTCTGCGCATACATGCCGATGTCGGTCGCTTCGCGCGTGTCGAACGGCTCCGGCATGAAGACGAATACGACATGCGGAGCGTCGAAGAAGGCGTGATTGCGGACGTAGGCGAGCTTTCGCGCCACGAGGTCGCGGCGCTCCACGCCCATCGCGCCATAGAGCCGCTGCGCCGCATCGACCTGCCGCTCGCGATAGACGCCGACGAACTTGGTGTCGGCCGGCCAATCCGGCTTGATCGGCTCGTCCCGCATCCCCGCATCGACGAGCGCCTCGCGCAATCGCTTCAGAGCGGCGCCGGAGACGACGTGCGGGGTCCAGGGCTGCACGTTGCAGTTGGACGGCGCCCATTGCGCGAGCGCGAATACTTCGCGCAGCGTCGCCTCAGGCAGCGGATCGGGCAGGAAGGCGCGCACCAAGCGGCGGCGACGGATCGCCTCGTCAACCGAAAGAATGGGCGTTTCCCTCGCGCTCATGGCTCCTCCTCGATCAGCGCGACGCCGCGCTTCGCATAGGCGCGCGCGAGCCGGCGGCCGATATGGGCGGCGTCCGGCAGTTCGCCGTTGCCGAGTTCGCCGCGGGCGGCGACGCTGGCGCTGCCGACCGCGCCGCGGAAGATCGCGAAGACCTGATG
>JBAQGU010001024.1:0-2417 GCA_049287975.1 Roseiarcus sp. | reverse complement strand
GCAGGCGCCCTCGCCGGCAAGCGCCGCTTGGTCGCCGGCAACGTTCATCGTCGTGCGGCGGCGCACAAGCAACTACGGCCCACCGACCCTCGGCAGATTGTGACGGTGACTCTCATCGTCCGCCGCGCTCCGGGTCGCCCGAAGCCGCTTGCGGTCGGCGATTTCGCCGTCGCGCGCGCTCGTCCCAAACCTTTGTCGCGCGTCGCGTTTTCGGCCACGCAGGGCGCCGATCCCAGGGAAATTGCGCAAACCGTGGCGGTGGCGTTGGCGAACGGGCTCGAGGTCGTCGAAGCGAACCCCGCGCGACGGTCGGTCGTCGTGAGCGGCTCGGCAGCCGCGATCGACAAAGCCTTCGCCGTGCAGTTGCACGACTACCAGGCGCCAGACGGCGAGTATCACAGCCACGAAGGGAGCGCGAGCGTGCCGGCCGCGGTCGCCGGGATCGTCGAGGCGATCATCGGCTTGGACAATCGAATGATTCCGGCGAAACACTACGGGCGAACCCCGCAACGCCATGGCGGACGAGATCCGACAGACGTGAAGTCGCTCACGCCGCAGCAGGTCGCGCAGCTCTACGATTTCCCTCCGGGCGGCGGAGCAGGCCAGACCATCGGCATCTATGAGATGCAGACTTCGGATGGCAGCGCGGGCTACGCGCTGGACGACGTGGCGGATACGATGCGCGGCTTCGGTGACGGATTGCGGGTTCCCACCCTCGTCGACGTCGCCGTCGACGGGGTGGGAAACAGCGGACAATCCGACGGCGAGACGGTGCTGGACGTCACCGTGGCCGGCGCCATCGCCCAGGCGGCGACGATTGCGGTGTATTTTACCGGAGGCACGGCACAGAGTGTTATTCACGCTCTCCAACGGATGATTCACCCCGGCGCGGGAGACCCGCAGCCGAACATTCTGTCGATCAGCTACGGCTGGGGGCCGGACGACGACGACGCTGGCGGTTTCTCGAGTTCCGCGTTCACCCAGATCGGCAAGCTCTTCCAGGATGCCGCCCAACTGGGCATCACCGTTCTCGTCTCGTCGGGCGATTCGGGAGCGCTCATCAGCGATCATACGCGCGCTCAGACGAGCTACCCGGCGACCGAGCCATGGGTCCTCGCTTGCGGGGGCACGACGATCGGCAATGTCCATGGCGGGACATTCGACGAATACGTATGGAACGACGTCGGAGCCGCCGGGCCGGGCGCCACGGGCGGCGGCGTCAGCGCCCGCTTTCCCCCGCCGAGCTATCAGAGCGCCGCGAATGTGCCCAAACGGGTTGGAACGGCGACGCCGGGGCGAGGCATTCCCGACATCGCCGGCAACGCGAGCGAAAACAGCGGCTACCCGGAAGTCATTGGCGGCCAGCCTCCCCAACCGGTCGGCGGAACCAGCGCCGTCGCGCCTCTTTACGCGGGTCTCTTGGCCCGAATAAATGCGAATCTCGGCCATCCCGTCGGCTTCATCAACCCGATCCTCTACACTCTCCCGAGCAGCGCCTTTCGCGATATCGTGGGATCGCCGGGGCCGGCGGACAATTCCTTCGAAGGGGTCGTCGGCTATCCCGCCGGCGCGGGCTGGGATGCCTGCACCGGCTTGGGCAGCGTGAGGGGGACCGCGCTGCAAACTGGACTTCAGAGCGCGGTTGTCGGCTGATTGTCCATCGGGATCGCTCCCGGCGATTCGAACGGCCCCTAGTCGCGTGAGTCGTTCAAAATGGGGGGATGACTCAGAAACGTCAGTGTCATGCGCGCGAAAGCGGGCATCCAGACTTGGCCACGCGTGTAGGGGCTCTGGATTCCCGCTTTCGCGGGAATGACACAAGGTTGAAGGACCTCATTTCGAACGACGCGCCCGACTAGCACAAACGGCAGCGGCTTCCCAGAGAATCGCGCCGAGGCGCCTCGTTTCAGACGCCGCCGGTCGGCCAGGTTCCCGTACCTCCAGAAACATCGAGGCCGAGCTCCGAAGCCAGCTTCATCAGTATGGGAAGTTGTCCTCTCGTGATTTTCGCCGCGGCCTCGGTGATCGAGAACCAGCCGGCGCGATCGACTTCGGGAAACTCTTTTCGGTTGCCCGACTTCGGCGGCCACTCCAGTGAGAACGCATTGCTTCGCAGATCGGCGACATCGAAGTCGCTCTCGGCCGCCCAAGCCGAAATGAGCTTGCCCCCCGGCTGCTTGAATTTTCCGAGTTCGACGAGATCGGCCGTGATCGTGAGGCCGATCTCCTCCCGCAGCTCTCGCCTCGCGGCGTCGATCGCGTTCTCGGGCTCTTCGTAGAGACCCTTCGGGATCGACCATGCCCGCTCGTCCTTCTTCGACCAGAAGGGACCGCCCGGATGCACGAGCAGAAACTGAACTAGGCCGCCCGCTCGGCGAAAAAGCAGGATTCCAGCACTTTGGCGCGGCATCCGTTCC
>JBAQGU010001023.1:0-2350 GCA_049287975.1 Roseiarcus sp. | reverse complement strand
GATCGCGCCGATGAAAATGTTGTAGGCGAGCCCGGGCACTCCGATCAGCACGATGCCGTTGCGCATGACGCGCAGGATGAAGATGCCCAGCACGGTCCCCAAGATCGTGCCGCGTCCGCCGGTCAGCGCGGTGCCGCCGATCACCACCATGGCGATGACTTCGAGCTCGTAGCCTGTGCCGCTGTTGGGATTGGCCGCCGAAGTGCGGATCGAAGAGATGACGCCGGCCAGCGAGGCCATCAGCGAAGACAGCACGAACAGCGAAACTTTCGTTCCGTCGACGTCGACGCCGCGGGCGCGCGCGGCGCCCGGGTTGCCGCCCGAAGCCAGAATCCAGTTGCCGGCCTTCGACTGGTTCAGCACGTAGCTCAGCGCGACCGCCGCGAGGAGGAACCAGAACAGCGACATGTAGACGCGAAAGCCCAGCACCCGGAATTCGCCGGTCAGCGCTGTGGCGAGCCATTGACCCTCGGCGCTCCAGGTGCGTTGCGGAAAGCCGTTCGTGATGAAAAGAGCGGTCCCGCGCACCACCAACAGCATGCCGAGCGTGACGAGGAAGGACGGGATTTTCAGCCGGGTCACGAACCAGCCGTTGACTAGGCCGATCGCCGCGGCGACCGCCATCGCGATCGCGAACGCGGTCGCGAGCGAGACGATGCCGGCGTTGAACAGCGTCCACATCAGCACCGGCGAGAACCCGAACACCGATCCGACCGACAGATCGAATTCGCCGGACGTCATCAGCAGCGTCATCGCCAGCGCGATCAGGCCGAGCTCGACCGTGAACGCCAGTATGTTGGAGATGTTCTGCTCGGAGAGAAAATCGTGATTGAGCGCCCAGAAACCGAACAGCTCGAGGACGAGCAGGACGAACGGGCCGAATTCAGGCTGCGCCACGGCCCGAACTATGTGGGGGCGATTTTCCAATGGAGCTCGCAGGATGGGCTCTAGAGCGGGACGCGCGCGGCGCGGGGAGAATAGGCGCTGGGATGAGCCTTCGGGGGCTATTGATCCGCGCTTTCCGTCATGCCCGGGCTCGTCCCGGCATCCACGCGGCTCCGATTCCCGCAAACTCGAAAGTCTCCGGTAGCTTTGCGGCGTGCATGACCGGGACACGCTCGGTCATGACGGCGCCGGCGTTGTCATCCCAGCGCCCTCGAGAGCGGGGAGCGGGATTCCGAGGCGCTATTTCCCGGACAGGATCTTGTCGTAGAGCGCTGCGGCGTCCTTCTCGTACAGCTTGCCGGTGATGACGTTGAAGCCCGGCGGGATGCCGCTCGCGGCCATCGCCGCCAGCGAAAGCGCGACATAGCTGGTCGCCTGCGGGTCCTGCCATTGCGCGGCGTTGACATAACCCTGCAGCACTTCCCGCGTGGTGTCGAGCGAATTGCCCCAGCCGACGACCGGAATCTCGCCCGGCTTGACGCCGACCTGGTCGAACACGCGCTTGATGCTGCCGTCGGCGAGATCGCCCAGGCAGATGATCGCGTTGATCTTCTTGCGGTTGGCGGTGAGGTAGTCGGCCATGCGGGTGATCACTTCGCCCTGGTCGAGCGTCGTCTCGGTGATTTCCGTCTTGATGCCGAGCGGCTTGAAGACGCTCATGATGCCTTCGGTCTCCTGCACGCCGTAGGTGGCGCCCGGCACTTCGACAGGCGTCCAGACGAAGTCGCCTGCTTTCACCAATTTGTGGTCGACGAGATATTGCGCCCAGTGCCGTCCGAACACGACATTGTCGCCGCCGACGTAGGCGTTGAAGCTCGCCTTGGGGTCAGGCGTGTTGAAGTTGATGATTGGAATATGTGCGTCGTTGGCTTCCTTGACGACCTTGACCAGGCTGCCCGGATCGGGGCTCGTGGTGACGATGCCGTCGGCCTTGGCGGCGATCGCCGAGCGCACCGCTTCCTGTTGCGAGGCGACGTCGCCGTTATGGAACGAGGTCTTGACGGTGTTGCCGGTGTCCTTGGCCCATTGATTGGCGCCGGCGAGGAAATAGGTCCACACGGGATCGGCGGGCGAGCCGTGCGAAATCCAGAAAAAGGTCTTGGCCTCGGCGGCCAGGGGCGCGGCGAACGCGAAAATCGCCGCGCAGATCATCAGCGTAAGTCGCGTCAGCATGCGCTTTCCTCCCTTGCGGCGCGATACAAACCGACAAGGTTCGGATCGTCGCGCCCTCGCCGGCCTTGTCGCATGACGAGACGACGGGAGCAAGGCGCCGAAGGCGGCGGGTTGGCCGCGCATTCGATCGCCGTCGGCGGCGGAAAGTGCGAGCGTCGGCGCGAGCTGACCCGCGGGCTGTTGGTTCCCCCGCGGCTGCCGCCGTCATTGGAGGGTGCTGTCAGCGCCCGAC
>JBAQGU010001022.1:0-2088 GCA_049287975.1 Roseiarcus sp. | reverse complement strand
GTTGTAGGTCATGGCGCCGCCGAGCGCGATCACGCGTCCTTCGAAGGGGCCGATCCTATCGCCCGGGCCGCCGTCGGGGGTGAACTGGTCATAGAAATACCCGGCCGGCCCAATCGAAAAGTCCTTGCTGAGATACTTCAGGACGGCGCCTTCGAGATGGAACTCCGTCCCCGACACGTATTGGGTGGCATAATTCTCGCCGTTGAAGGTTATGCCGGCGGCGCCGGAGACGTCGAGGCCTACCTTCGGATCAAGCCAGGTCGCGCTCCCCGTCGTGTCGCCGACCCAGCGGTGCAGCGCGACATTGGCGAGGGCGCCGTCGATATAGTCACCGATCGGCACGTTCACCGTCTCGGCGACCTGCCAATGAAAATTGCCGGAAGCCCAACCGATGAACGCTGCGACTATCGGGTCGCCGACCGTCGTCGTGTTGTCGCTCGCCGAAACGCCGCGACTCAGAAATCCCAACGGTCCGGTCAGCGTCGCACTGGCCGAGACTCCTATGTGTCCGAAGGGCTCGCTGAGGCTGAATCCGAGATTTCCACCCAAGATGGTGGCTGGCGTCACCCAGACAACGGTCGGCACGGACAATTCGGCGTTGCTCACGACCCCCGCAACGACATGTCCGCCGAACTCGAAGTCATGGTTGGCTCCTGCGGAGCCATCGTAGAAGTAGACAGGGTCCTGGAAATAGAGACCCGGCGGCGGCGTCACGCCGGCCAGAGACGCGCGCTGGCCGAGAAGGTAAAAATTCTGCGCATCCTCCACTGCGAATGCATTTTGAGAGGTCACCGGAAGTGCGAAAAATGCGGCCCAGAGCCCGACCCTCGAGATATCCTTGAACGCGCTTCGTTTCATTCGGCCTCTCCCCCAGAGTTGGCGCTGCGCGCCGCCGCGCGCCGTGGCGATGTTAGATCGAAAAACAGGATCGAACAATCCAAGCGCCGCCCTAACTAAATCCGACCAATCCTCGCACTTCACGAAACCATTCGATCCGGTCGTTTGCCGATCGACAGCTCTTGAACCCAAAGACCTGCGAAACCGCCGCCAAGCGTTGCGGTCGCGATGACGAGAGCGAATCAGCCTGGCGTCAGACTTCTATTTGCCCATGTACTCGATCGCCTCGCGCAGCGCGCCAGGCGTAACTTTGATCATTCCGGTGTAGGGCTGCACGAGTTCGAGGATCAGGAACAACGCAAAGCCGACGGATATGGCGCCGAACGCGAGCGTGGTCACGGCCACCGCGTTGAGGCGAGAGGACAAGCCGATCGCGAAGAACAACGCGAGCGCCCAGAACACCAGGACCGCGAGCAACTGCCACAACACCGGATGGCCGGCCAATTGCAGCGACATCAGGATGCGAGACTGCCCGGCCAACCCTGCGTACGTGGTCGCCTTCGCCAGCGCCGCTTTCTGCGCGTCCGTTTTCGGTTCCAGCGTGGCGAGAAAGGCGTTCAATCCCTGCATGGAAGCTATGGGAGCGGCGACCGTGAGCAAGCCCGGGTCGGCTTTTCCGCTGCCCCAGATCTGATCATAGGCGCGCTGCGTCGATTCCTTCAGTTTGGCGCGTGCGGGTTGCGTCTCGGGCCCATATTGCGCGAGCGCCATATCGAGCTGCAGCATCTGCGCCGACAGCGCTTCCAGCTCCGCTTTCTGGGTCGCGAAGAAACTATAGCTGACGCCGATGACCGTCCCCATCACCAATGCCAGCAACAGCGTGACGAGCCCCGCCACCTGCCCGATCGTGGCGCGCACGGCGTCCGACTTGTGCTCGTCAGGCAGCCGACCCTGAACGTAGACGCCCAACAGACCGGCGCCGAGCGTGGCGGCGGCGACGACGAGAATGATTATGATATCCATGCAAACGCCCCCGTACCCAGTTGACGCGGGCGCCAATGTCCTTGCCCGTCGGCTTTGATTTTTCTTACACGATTACGCCGAAATGGCTCGAGGCGCCAAGGCGTCGAAGACATAGGTCGGCGATCCCCAGGGAATTTACGGATTCTGACCGCAATCGATCGGGAGCGTAGTCGAGCGCGCCTCTCTATCGAACCGGCGCGTGAACTGAACAGCGACGCTCGAGCGTCG
>JBAQGU010001021.1:0-2793 GCA_049287975.1 Roseiarcus sp. | reverse complement strand
GTCTTGCCCAAGCCATTGCCCGGCGCGAGACTGAGCACGATCACGTCCGCGGCGCCGACGCCGAGCCGGAGCGAGGGGGCCGCGCCGCCGAAATCCCCGCCCAGAAGCGCGAGGCCGCTGGTCTCCGCGCGAACGAATTTGACCGGCCTGCCCTCGATGCTCGGCGTCTTGCAGTCGGCCTCCGTCAGGACGGTCGCCGCCTGGCCGGGCGCCACGATCAGAGCGGTCGCCGTCAGAACCGGCTCGATAGGAGCCGGGCTCGGGCTCGGCGTCGGCGTTGGGGTCTTGCCGAGTTCGATCGGCGCGCCGGCGGCCGTCTTGTCCGGCTCGGGCGCCGAGGGGAACGGCTCGAAGGAATTGGCGATCGCGAGCGCGACGCGATCCAGCTCCGCCGCCTCCGCGATGGGATAGGCGAACTCGAAACCGCGCAAGACGCCGGCGTCCGGCGCGCCGGGGGGCGCAACCGCGTAACGCAGATAGAATTTCCTTTGCCCCTGCTCCCCCGCGACGACGAAGAAGGAATCCGGCTTGATCGCCCTGTAGCTGACCTTGCGGTTCGCCGATTCGGCGGAAAGCTTGGCATAGCGCGCGGCAAGCGAGGTTTGCCCGCTCCGCGGCGCAAGCAGGTCCAGCGACACCGAGCCGTCGCGGTTCGTCATCTCAGTCTGCGCGCCCATCGAGTTGCGTTTTTCCAGCAGTCTCAGCGGTGCGCCGATGCGAATTCCGGTCCGCGCGTCGTCGAGGCTCTGAAACCCGACCGCGCCGCGCGCCTTCTGCGCCGACGCCTTCAGCGCGGCCAGTTCCGCGGTCGAAACGACCCCGCTCGCCGGAGCCTTGACGCTGGCCTGATAGGCCAGGATCGAATCGAGCGTACGCCTGCCGAAGGCTCCATCGATGACGCCGTTGTAGAGGCCGAGCCAACCGAGCGCCTCCTGCGTGGCTTTTCGATCCGCCTCCGACATCGTCAGGAACGCCGCCTTCTGAAAGTCCAGCAACGTCGCTTTCTGGTCGTCGGGTTCGGAAGGCGCGGGTCTCGGCGGCGGCTCGGGTTGCGCACGTGCCGGCGCTCCTGACACGGCGGCCATCGAAAGGACGAGCGCCGCGACCGACGCGACACGCCGTTTCATCATCTTGCCACTCCCGAAATCCGTCGGAGCCATGCTAGTCGCGCGCGTCGTTCAAAATGAGGTCCCTCAACGTTGTGTCATTCCTGCGAAAGCGGGAATCCAGAGCCCGGCACGCGCGGCCAAGTCTGGATGCCCGCTTTCGCGGGCATGACACTGACGTTTCTGAGTCATTCCCCCATTCTGACGACTCGCGCGACTAGCTCAACGTTTCCTGGTCTACTCCTATCAGCCCGAATCTCAACGTATAGACTGCCGCCCGCAACCTACTCAGACCGTCGGGAGATTCGCTGAAGCAAAAAGGATCGCAATGTTTCGCTTGCGAAGCGATTTATTTCGCTTGCGAAACGATTAATTTCGCTTGCGAAGCCACAAATTTCGCTTGCGAAACGATTTTGTTTTCGCCAGCCGCCGCGCAAGCCATTGAAATCGTTGGGTGGGAATCGCCGATTTCGCGATTTGGTGCGATTTCGAGGTTTACGACCCAGTTTGTTTCGCGCTTTTTCGCCGTCCGTTTTCCGAGCCGACCTCGGGCCTAGCCTAAATTTAGTTTCTCAGAATTCATCGATAGCACGAATTCTATTTCAGAGAAAGCCAAAAAGGCGTGTCGATAGTCGATCTGTTTTGAATTCCGCTTTCACCAACACAAGCCACGCGACTGGCGCGCCAGAAATGCGCCGATCTTGGCCGTTCAGTCAGGTCGCCGCAACTCCGAAGCAGACGTCCAGGTGTCGGGCCGGATCGACTGCTTTGGGAGACAGTGGACGTTCGCTCTCGTCCTCACGCCAACTTAACAGACTTGAAAAGTGACTCTCGTCCGTGGTAACCTAGTCAGTATGACCAGAATTATGAAATCCTCTTCCAAGGCCCCCAAGGCCCGCAGCGCCCACGACCTGAAAACCGGTCGCTGGCTCTTACAGGACGCCAAGGCGCGGTTCAGCGAGCTGGTGCGTCGCGTGCGCAGCGAGGGGCCGCAGCATGTTACCGTGCATGGCCGAGACGAAGTGGTCGTCATCTCCGCCGAAGAATTCCGCCGCCTCAAGGGTGATCTCACCGGCGAAGCGCTGATCACCGCAATGCAGGCTTCCCCGCATCGCGATATCGAGATCGAGCCGAAGCGCGCGCCGATGCCGGTGCGCCAGGTCGTCTTGTGACCGGTTGGCTTCTCGACACGAATGTCCTTTCGGAGCTGCGCCGCCCCAAGCCCGAACGCAAGGTGCTGGAATTCGTCGGCGGCCAATCGCTCGACCTGCTCTATGTGAGCGCCGTAACGTTCGCCGAAATCAGATTCGGAATCGAGCTGGCCGCCGAACCCGGCCGCCGCGCGGAGCTGAATGACTGGCTCGGGCTCAAAGTGCGCCCGATGTTCGAACAACGCGTCTTGCCAGTCAGCGAAGACATCATGTTCAAGTGGCGACTTCTCGTCGAAGACGGACGCAAGACGGGACATACGTTCTCCCAACCCGACCTGATCATCGCCGCAACCGCGCTCCATCACGGCCTCACCGTCGTCACCCGCAATGTGAGCGACTATCAGAAAGCGTGCGCCCCCGTGCTCAATCCGTGGCTCGATACGGCGTCGATGCGATCAAGCGCGGAATCTAACGCGACTTAGCCCATATGAACAAAGTGGCCCCGCGACGCGCATGACGTCGCGGGGCCGCCGACC
>JBAQGU010001020.1:0-1514 GCA_049287975.1 Roseiarcus sp. | reverse complement strand
GCGCTGCGGAAGCCGCTGATCGCGGCGGTCGCCGGTCACGCCGTCGCCGGCGGGCTCGAGCTCGCGCTGCTCGCGGACATGCGGGTGGCCGAGGAGAGCGCTGTGTTCGGCGTCTTCTGCCGCCGCTGGGGCGTGCCGCTGATCGACGGCGGAACCGTCCGCCTGCCGCGCATCGTCGGCATGGGCCGCGCGCTCGACATGATCCTGACGGGTCGGCCGGTGGGCGCGCGGGAAGCGCTGGAAATCGGCCTCGCCAGCCGGATCGTCCCCGACGGGACCTCGCGCCAGGAGGCCGAGCGCCTCGCCCGCGAGATCGCGGCCTTTCCGCAACAATGCATGCTCACCGATCGCGCGTCGGCCTATCGCCAATGGTATCTGCCGCTCGCCGAGGCCTTGCACGAGGAAGGCCGCCACGGCGTCCCCATCGTTGCGGCCGAGGGCGCGGCGGGGGCGAGGCGGTTCGTCGAAGGAGCGGGAAGGGGCGGCAAGTTCGGGGAGTGAGCCCTCCCGCGTGGATTTTCCGGTTTTGTGACTTTTCAAGGCTTTGCGAGGCGGCAAATTTTCCTCCTCGTTCGTCGGGGCGATGAATCGTCGCCGACGGCGCTGCTTTGCAGGACGCGCCGGGACTGAGGCTGCCGATCGGACAGGTCCGCCGCGCGCCTCTAGGACTACATCTTGTGGGTTCGAAGCTTCCGAGCCCCTACCATTTCCGGGCGCGGACTCAATCTTTTCAAGCCCTTGCGGCGCCATTTCCGGGCAGGCGCGGGACCGGAGCGGCGAGTGTGGGGCGAGCCTCCCCGGCGGCGAGATTCTTTTCCGCGTTTTCTGAGTTTTCAATGCTTTGCGAGGCGTAGAATTTCCCCCCTCGTCCGTCGGCGGCGAATTCGCCGATCGCCGCCGAAACTCGTCGGCGCCGCTTTGCCTCGCGCGGAAGACGGCTGTCGGACGGGACTTGCGGAAACGCTCGGCCATGGCGGTTTCCTGGTGTGACGAAGGGCATTCGGATAAGATACCACGATTTTGTTTCTCAGAAAGGAAAAGTTCGAAAATCTCGAAGGCGGGCGTCTAGCCAAGACGCGTAGCTTCGCACATAAAGTATGATATAGTATGAAGACCTTTTGAGAGGATTCCACCATGCCCGAGGTCGAGCGCCTGACCATCACCATGCCCCCCGAGCTGGCCGCCGTCGTCAAGCAGGCCGTCGCGACCGGCGACTATGCCTCGACCAGCGAAGTCGTCCGCGCCGCGTTGCGCGACTGGAAACTGAAACGCGCGCTTCAGATCGAAGAGCTGGCCGCGCTCAAGACAGATATCGACAAGGGGTTGGCCGATATCGCCGCCGGCCGCGTCAAAGACCTCGACGTTGACCGCATCATCGCGCGAGGGAGGAAGCTATTAGCCGACCGCTCACCGTCCGCTTGACCGACACGGCCGAAGCCGACCTCGCCATCACAACCTCGAAACCTACCTTCACGAATATATCGACGGCGCGGGGCTCGCGGGCGATCCGAAGG
>JBAQGU010001019.1:0-3357 GCA_049287975.1 Roseiarcus sp. | reverse complement strand
CCCCAAGGGCCTGTTCTAACGCCACAATCTTCCGCCGAGTTCCCGATCTGTCCGCTTATGGGTAGTAAAAAGCCGTTTCGTTAGTTCCGGTCATATCTCCGCCGCGGCGAACTCAGGGCCGCTCCATCCTTTGGTCGATTTCCTTGCGCGCGCGACTGAGCCATTCCACCCCCTGCTGAGTCCCGATAATTTTTATGCCGCATCGAATAGTTTCAGGGCTGGCGTGTTTATGTTGCGTTGGGGCAACGCGGAGGTTTACGTTGCGTTGGGGCAACGCGGAGGCAGACGCTCTGTGGGCTCCACGGCAGTGCGAGGAACATGAGGACCGGGCAACCGCGATTCACCGCGCCAAGCCGGAGTAGAAGATAACGCGACTTCTACTTTTCCACCAGCTTCACGACACTACCCGTCCCGTTAGCCCTAGAAAGTCCAACCGACGAAGAGGAGACAAACGCCTTGAAGAAAGCCTTGGTTCTCGTAGCGTTCCTGACGGCGCTGTTTCCGCTGTCCGCCCTAGCGCAAAGCAACACCCTCGTGGTTTTCGACGGAGGAATCGGGGTCATTCCCGTCTCCAGCGCCGTGGGAGCAGGGCCCACGTCCCCGATCGTGAACCTGAACATTGTCCGCGGGGTCCAACCGGCGCCCCAGATCTGGGTGATCCGTGATCTCGCGGCGAGCGTGAAGACCAATGGGACGATCCACGTCGTCGGCCTGGGCCTGCTGCTGGGTGGAGGCAACGGGATTGGCTCCAACGCCAACGCCAGCGTCTTCGCGACGCTGTTTTGTGGAGCCACGGCGCAGAGCACGAATCCGGCCGGCGTTCCGCTCCAGCCAGATGGCGACTTCTTGATCAACGATGTGTTGAGCCCGGCGCCACCGAACCCCTGCGTGAGCCCCGTACTCCTCATCCGCGTTACGGGCGCCGGCCTCTGGTTCGCTGCGGGTATCCCGAGGCAGTGACCTCGGATCTTCGCTGACTCTTCAACGCTGTGAAGTGAGAAAGCACGCGCCATGCGGATTGCGGGCGACCCATCCGTCATTGCGAGGAGCCCTTGCGACAAAGCAATCCAGGGGCTGGAGCGAGTTCACGAATGGCGAGTTGATCCGCGCGGCCGAGGCGGCCGGGCAACGGGAATCTCGGGGATCGTCGCTTGGCCTTTGGCCCGCTTGTCTTTCATTCCTCAATCCTTTCGCGCCGCCAGCCTTGAAATTGGATCGATTGCCCGATTGTTCAAGGTGCTTTAGGCGTTCCCGCGTGAAGGCGGGCGGGCGGGCTCTAGGCGCAAGAGCGCCCGAAGCCGCGCAAATCTTCGCCCTTCGGGTGGCGACCCCGTCTAACGGGCGGTGAGGTGACGTCGAATTGTTATACGTCATAGAAATGTATAATGTTTTTGGGCCGTGAGGTTGAGGGATCCATCGAAACACACGGCCACGGGAAAAAGGCTCGATGCCATAGGCGGTTACAATTTTGAGGCGAAATAGGCCCCGGCGTGCTATATTGAAGCTATGAAACCCTCTGTGGCCCTTGACGCTCACCGTGAAGAAATCCGCCGGATCGTTGCCGCGAACCGGGGTCGGAATCCGCGCGTCTTCGGTTCCGTCTTGCATCAAGACGACACGGAGGTGAGCGACCTTGACCTGTTGGTCGACGCCGCCGAGGGCATGACGCTTTTCGACAAGGCGGCGATCGAGGCGGACATTGAGCGCCTTACCCACACAAAAGTTGACGTGAAGACGCCAGAAGATTTGTCGATGAAATTCCGCAGCAAGGTTATCGCCGAAGCAAGGCCTGTATGACGGAAAAAAAGGCGCTGCGGGTACAGGACTATATCGAGCATATGCTTCGCGCGATCGAGCGCATCGAAAGCTATGTTCACGACCTCGACCACGCGGCGTTCGAGAGGAACACGCTCGTTCAGGACGCCGTTATTCGCAATTTCGAGATTATCGGTGAGGCGGCCAACAAGATTCAGCTTGCCGATTCCACCTTCGCGCAACGTCACCCGGAGCTAAGGCTCGACCTAGCCTATCGCATGCGCAATGCGCTGATCCACGGCTATGATTCCGTCAATCTCAGCACGATATGGAACACCATCCAGAGCGACTTGCCGACGTTGCGGCGCCAACTGGCGAATGTTTGATTGAGTGAATCCGGGCGTTCCCGCGCCGAAGCGGCGCGGGCGGGCTGTCGTAAACCGAACCCGAAGCGGTTTCGGCCTGACGGCTTCCATCCCATAGCGCGCCCTGCCCTAGCGTCGCTGCGAACACACGGGCGCGCCTGAATTTCCGCCAACCCCCAGAAGACTCTGGCCGAATCACCAATTTGTCGGACTGATTCTGGGGTCACCAGACGATTTGTTCAAAACTGCACGCTAAGAGGTTGGGCTCGTCCGTGCCGCCCTTGACGGCGGTTCCGTGGAGGGGTTGGAACAGGAAATCCGATGATGTGTCACCAGAAGGCCGCCGCGATACGCAGACGCTTGGTTTTAAACCTGCCGATTTCATTCGATTATCGGCTTAGCGTGCGATTTTTGACAGGTCGTGTGGTGACCCCAACCGCTTGCGGTAGGTTGCCACGAGCTTCCCCTTCGGCCTTGCCTTTGTCATCGCGAAAGTTGGCGCCGTCTTGATTTACGCCCTATTCCACTTGGGTCCATTGCGGAGGGGCTGGCTTTGTCGCGACGCCAGCGAAAGGAGCGGACATGAGCGTCGAAATCCGTCCTGCACGGCCGGGCGAGGCCGCGCTCGTCCTGAATTTCGTGCGGGAATTGGCCGCCTACGAGAAGCTCGCCGATGAGGTCGAAGCCGACGAAGGCGCGATTGACGACGCCTTGTTCGCCAAGGCGCCCAAAGCCTTCTGCGACATCGCGGAATGGGACGGCGAACCGTCGGCTTCGCCCTCTGGTTCCTGAATTTCTCTTCGTTCCGGGACCGCAACGGCCTGTATCTCGAGGACATTTTCGTGCGACCGGCGCACCGAGGGCGCGGCATCGGCCGCGCCATGCTGCGGAAACTCGCCGAACGCTGTCTCGCGCAGGGATGGACGAGGCTGGAATGGGCGGTTCTCGACTGGAACCAGCCCGCCATCGACTTCTACGAGGCTCAGGGCGCAACGCTTTTGCGGGACGGGACGACCTGCCGGATCAGCGGAAGCGCGCTGCGGCGCCTCGGCGGCGCCGATCCGGACTAACGAGAGACAAACTAGTAAGGTCCTTCTTTCCATGCCATTTTCCGTCATGGCCGGGCTCGTATGGGGGCTTTTTTGTCAATAGGGCGCGGCGCTTTTTTTCGCTCCTCGCGGCGGGGAGTGTTGCGACTGGCTCGAAGGCCCGCTCCCGGCCTTCGATCTCTTGGGCA
>JBAQGU010001018.1:0-1847 GCA_049287975.1 Roseiarcus sp. | reverse complement strand
GGCGCGGCGCGCTCTTGACCCCAGCTGAGATAGCAGAGCGAGCCCGCACTTGCGTCCGATTGTTCTTGCGCGGCTGTCTAGAGCGTCGCGATCAGGCGAAGGCGCCGTAACCTCAGTGTTGTTCCTTTGCTCGAGGTTTTTCTCTCGGCAAAATGCCGCTAGCCCCGGCGGGCGAGCGACGTACTCGGCTGTAGGGCGCCTTCCTTCCCGTTCTCACGGGCAGGTGTCAGTGACTCTCCGAGAGGCCAGGCGGCGGTGGACTCGCTGTGCGAGAAAGCGATGCGGAGCGCCGGACGATGGCTCTCGCTTCGGCAGTTCGCGCCGCCTCCCCGGGTTGGAAGGCCGAAGAGCTCGATGCTTCGGGCGATGGCCTGACGGTGAGAGGCCTGGTGGTCGCTCCGGACAAGCTCGGAGCCGCGCCGAACTCGATCGTTTCACGCCTCCAGTCGAGGACGGAGGGTCCTTTTTCGAAATTCCCTGCATTTTTCCCTGCGACCAGGGAATTTGGCACGCCAGGAGATTGTCCAATCTAGCCGAGCCAAGCCGCCGAGGGAGCCGACTGTCGGGAAGGCGGCTTGCTCGAAAAACACGCATCTGGATCGCATCCGCGGGTAGGGGAGGGGTGATAGCCGCCTACCTGCGTTTCAAAGCCTCTGTCAGCGCGGCTCCGAACGCTCCCATGGCTGCAGGTTGCGATCGATCCTTCGGCGCAGCGCGCTCCTGCTTTTCGCCGGGCGCCCGCGGCGTGGCGCCGGGCTTTTGATCCCGCGGGCCGGCGCCGCGGCTTTCGGATGTCCGCATCGTCAAGGCGATGCGCTTGCGACCGATGTCGACCTCGACGACGCGGACCTGCACGACATCCCCCGCCTTCACCACCTCGTGCGCGTCGCGCACGAAGCGATCGGCGAGTTGCGAGAGGTGGACGAGGCCGTCCTGGTGAACTCCGATGTCGACGAAGGCGCCGAAAGCGGCAACGTTGGTGACGGTTCCCTCGAGCCGCATGCCCGGCTTCAGGTCCTTGATGTCGTCGACCCCCTCCGCGAAGGTCGCGGTCTTGAATTCGGGTCGAGGATCGCGCCCCGGCTTCTCCAGTTCGGCGATGATGTCGCGCACCGTCGGCAGGCCGAAGCGCTCATCGACGAAAAGGCGTGGGTCGAGCGCTTTCAGGGCTGGCTTGTCGCCCATCAGCGATCGCAGATCGCGCCCGCAGGCGGCGACGATCTTCTTGGCGACGCCGTAAGCTTCGGGGTGGACGGCGGACGCGTCGAGCGGCTCGGCGCCATTGCGAATGCGCAGAAAGCCGGCGCATTGCTCGAACGCGCGCGGACCGAGCCGGCTCACTTTCAAGAGTTCCTTCCGGCTGGCGAACGGCCCGGTCGAATCGCGGTGCGCGACGACCGATTCGGCCAGCGACGCGCCCAGGCCCGATACGCGCGCCAGCAAGGCGGCCGAGGCCGTGTTGAGATCGACGCCGACAGCGTTCACGGCGTCCTCGACCACGGCCTCGAGCGAGCGGCCGAGGCGATGTTGATCGACATCATGTTGATATTGCCCGACGCCGATCGATTTCGGTTCGATCTTGACCAATTCGGCCAACGGGTCCTGAAGCCGCCTGGCGATGGACACGGCGCCCCGCAGGGAGACGTCGAGGTCTGGAAATTCGGCCGCGGCGAGCGCGGAGGCCGAATAGATCGACGCGCCCGCCTCGCTCACGATGACCTTCAACGGCCGGGGCGCCGGCATATCCGACAGCATATCGGCCACCAGCCGCTCGGTTTCGCGGCTGCCGGTGCCGTTGCCGATCGCGATCAGTTCGACCTTGTGCCGGCCGATCAGGCGCGCCAGTT
>JBAQGU010001017.1:0-9129 GCA_049287975.1 Roseiarcus sp. | reverse complement strand
GAATGAAACCGGGCTTGCCGGAAAAAACGGCGCCTACCGCGGCAAGCGACCAGACCCCCATTTCCGTTCGCGCTCCGTCGATACCGTCGGCGAGCAGTCGGAAGGGCGAGACGTCGGAAAAGTCTTTCGAATCCAGCTTGCGCGCCCAATAGCGACGGCCCTTGAGTTCGACCGTCATCGGCCGCCACTGCGTGTCCAATGCGTCGGGATAGGACGCGAGTGCGGCGACGACGTCTTTATCCAGACAATCGATTTGAAGGTGGAGCTGGTCCTGACTACGCGCGACCATGGAGTCGACTGTGATCGCGACCGCCTCTCGCGGTAGCGCGTGCTTCAGACGAAACTCGACGTTCGCCCGCGCCGCCCAGGCCGCCGTGAAGTAATTGAACTCGTCTGGGGCAAGCAAGGCCGGATCCTCGATGCCTGTTACGCGATGGGTTGGGATCGCGAGCATTCGCGCGACGCCGTGGAAATCCTTCAGCAGAGCCGCGCCGTTGTCCCAACCCTTCGAAACATCGACGCTGTCGCACGGAATCGGCGCCTCGGCCTTGGCGAGATGCCGCAGACATTTGAAGTTCACAATGTTCCAGAGCAGATCGCGGTCGGCCTGCGCAGATTGCGCGCCGAAAGTGGCGAGAGCCGCGATCGCAACCGTCGAAACCCAGTAAAAAGCGGCACAACGACCAATCTTCATTTCTTCGCTCCAGCGGCCATTACATCCGATGATCCTGAGCTGGGCGGTCACTCGAACGTCACGCCCCGCCTCGATCGAGGGTTCGAAATCATGATTTCGTTAAAGCGATTTTACTTCAGATACGTGACAGTGAAACGCTTCGCGGGGCTAGCGTCACCGTGAGACTTCGCTCAAACGATGACGTCTCAGGAGCCAGCGTCGCCGGCGCTTTCACGTCATGGGTGAAGTGCCATTGAACGTACGCCTCTCGCATTTGAAATTAGCTGAACTAATTCGTTGTACGCTGCCTTCCCGGCACGGGCCCGCCGAGTTTCCGCTCAATATTTTTTCGCGTTCGACCGATGATGGATTCTGCCAGAGTGGCAGGCTGGACCGAACGCTGACCCAAGCGCGATAAGCGTCTTCTCACCACAGGCATCCGGAGCCGTCTGGCGTCGGGTCTGTTATCGCAAGGCAACCCATTGTCCGACCGCCCCAAGACGCGCAACATCGCCGGCATGGCCGCGCTCGCCCTCGGCATCTTCGTTTTTTCAACACAGGACGCGATCATCAAGTCCATCAGCGGCGACTATGCTGTGACGCAGGCGATCGTCATCCGCAGCATTGTCTCCCTCCCGATTCTCGCGGCGATGGTTCACATCGAATCAGGGCTGCGAAGTCTCATCAGCGCAAATTTCTGGGCCCTCGCGGCGCGGGGGCTCATTCTACTTGCATCCTACACGGCTTATTACATGGCCTTTCCCGCGTTGCCGCTCGCCGAAGCCATCGCCTTGTTCTTCGTCTCGCCGATCTTCGTTACCTTGCTCGCAGGCCCCTTGCTGGGCGAAAACGTGAGCCTCAATTCCTGGTTCGCGGTCGCGGTAGGCTTTGTTGGCGTACTGTTCATCGTCCGGCCGGGTAGCGCCCTGTTCGAACCTGCGGCGCTGCTCAGCCTGGTCAGCGCGGCCGCCTACGCGCTGGCGATGATCTTCGCCCGCAAGCTCGGCGTCTCGGAGCCTGCAACGGTGATGGCGTTCTATCAAAACGCCGCCTACCTTCTCGGCGCGATAGTCATCGCCGCCGTCTGCGCGGCGCTTCGCCTGACCAAACTCGGCCACCCATCCCTCGACTTTCTTGTGCGTCCCTGGGTGACGCCAACGGCAAAAGATTTCCTGTTGATGGCCGCCTGCGGCGTGATCGCCGCCATCGCGATGTCGCTGCTCACCCAAGCCTATCGGCTGGCCGAAGCGAATCTCGTGACCATATTCGAATATACCGGCATGATCTGGGCCCCGCTCTGGGGCTTTCTGTTTTTTAGCGAGGTCCCGCGCTGGACGACGCTGATCGGCATGCTGCTGATCTTGGGCGCCGGGCTCTATTCCCTGATGGTTGCCGCCGCGGGGAAGCCGAGCATAGCTACGGAAACGGCGTGAGGCCGCCGCGGGACTATGATCCAACAAACGGACGACCGTCTGGAGATGTCGACGAGCGGTGAACATCGGCGCGAACTGGCCGTCGAAATCGTCGGATCTTCTATGTAGGCTAACTCTGAACTTCTGACCCATGCCTCGCACAATTGCGGACGAGCGAGGTTAGAGTTAGACCGCACCGGTCTTGCGGGAACCAACAAGCCGAAAACCGTACCAGCCCTTATCAGGCCGCTTGGCGTGCACCCGAACCGGTTGCGGAAGGGGGATAGGTGCCATTGAAGTCAGGAAAATCGCATTTGGCATAACGGTATATGCCTTGTTGGACTTTTCGGTACTCTTCAAGACAGAAGTCGTTATTGCAGAAAGCTTTGCTCTCTCGGGTTCTTGGAGCGCCGAGGATTACGCGAGAGCATTGGCAACAAGTAAGCTTCATAGCATCCTCCTCTGTTCTTCGTCGGTCTGTTACGCAGCGAACAAACAAAGCGATAACGACGAAGCCCCACGTGTTGCGGCACTGGGAAGCCAGTACGAGCTATTGAACGTGGGTCGCGGTAACTGCGCCAAAGAAGACAACGTGGCTGCGCTGAAGCGCCCAACCGGCGAACGCTTGCCTGCGGCTCACAGCAACTTAGACGTGCGCGTAAAAAAGGCAAGGGCGAAAGCTTCTTCGCGCGGTCTTTTCGCGGCGGCGTGACTTTTTTGCATCACGACGACTGAACCTTTCGCAACAACGTGCTGACTACTGGGCCGTTGTCGTTGCCAATGTGCTTGCGTCGACTGATGATGTAGGCGGCGGGAGCGTCGCGGGAACGATCGCCGGCACTATGATGACGGTGCGGGTTGAACGTTCGGCTGGAAGCACAATCCCGGTTAACCGGAAGAACGAACCTGTCAGGCCCGTTCGCTCATTCTGAGCAGGCCTTGCATGTCGCCGATCGCGTACGCGGGATCGCACCCAATGCGGACCGCGCGTTTGACGCGCGGCTCGCCATCGCGGTAATCATGCGGCTTGGAATGAACTCGCTTCGCTGCTGCCGTTCGGCCGCCGCATCGCGAAGCGCTTTAGGGGAGGCGACGGCGTGAAAATCGGTTTCAACATGCTGTTGTGGACCGCCCACGTCCAACTTGAACATTGGCCTGTTCTCGAGGATCTGAAGCGGACGGGCTATGACGGCGTCGAGATTCCGATCTTCGAGGGGGAGCCTGCTCGTTACGCGGAGCTCGGCCGCCACCTGCGGCAGCTCGGTCTCGATTCGACGGGAATTGCTGTTTTCCCCAGCGTCGACATGAACCCGATCGGGGAGACGCCGGAGCAGCGCGCGGCCGCGTTGAAGCATATCGAATGGGTAATCGAATGCACCGCGGCGATGGGCGCGAAATTGGTCGGAGGGCCCCTCCACTCGACGCTTGGCCATTTCTCCGGAGCGGCGCCAACCGAGGAGGAACGCCGACGCGGCGTAGCCTTTCACCAGGCAGCTGGCGAGATAGCGCGCGCGCACGGCGTCACCCTCGTCCTCGAAGCGATCAATCGATTCGAGGTCTATTTTCTGACGACGATGGCCGACCTCGCGGCCTACCTCGACGCGGTGGGGCATCCGAACGTTTCCGGCATGTACGATACCTTCCACGCCAACATCGAGGAAAAGCACCCCATCGAGGCGATCGGGGCCATCCGTCGACATCTCTCCCATGTGCATATTTCCGAAAATGATCGCGGCACGCCGGGGCGCGGACATATCGATTTTGCAGCGGCGTTCCGGGCCCTGAAAGGCTCGGGCTATGACGGCTGGCTGACGATCGAGGCCGTTGGGCGCGCCCTCCCGCCATTGGCGGCGGCGACGCGCGTTTGGCGCGATTTCTTCCCGACGCCGACGCAGGTCTATCGCGAGGGCTACACCGTCATTCGCAATGGCTGGGACGCTGTCTGACGCCGATCGACCGCTATCGCGGAACCGTGCCGAATGTGGCGCCGCGAAGCAACTGCCCTTGCAGGAAAAATGCGATGAGCAGGACTGGCAGCAGATAGATCGTTCCGATCGCGGCGAACACGCCCCAATCCACGCCGACATCGGCGCCGACGACCCGCGTCATCGCCACTGGGACGGTCCGGGTGGTCACGCTGGTCAACAGCAGGCTGAACAGAAAATCGTTCCAGGTGAAGACAAAGGCGATGATCGCCGTGGCCGCGACTCCGGCTCGCATTTGCGGCAGACAGATCCGCCATAAAATCTTCAGCTCCGAGCTGCCGTCGAGCCGAGCCGCCTCTTCGATCGGCAGGTGCAATTCGTCGATGAAGCTTTTCAGCATCCAGATCGCAAAGGGCAGATTGAAGGCCGTGTAGACCAGAATGATTGCAACATAGCCGCCGCCGAGTCCGGTCACCCGGAACAGGAAATAAAGCGGAATGATCGCCGTGATGGGCGGAACCATCCGAACCACGAGAATATAGAACATGAAATAGTCGCGCCCGGCGACTCGCAAGCGCGCAAAACCGTAGGCGGCCAAAGCTCCGAGCGCCAGCGCGAGTGCGACGCTCACCGACGAAATGACGAGACTGTTCGCGAAGTTTCCTTCGAGCCCCGTTCGCATGACGCGGGCGCCGTCGGCCGAGACCCGATGGAACGACGCCCAGAAATGCTCGAGCGTCGGGGTGAAAAACAACTTCGGCGGCGTCGCGAGCGCGTCCGCTCGCGTCTTGAACGCCGCGAGTATCATCCAGATGACCGGAAAGAAGTAAACAAGACCGACCGACGCGGCGACCAGGGTTCGCCCGAACCCCGCCGGGTTCCTCAGCGGATCCAACTGCGGCTGCTCCATCGCTAAACCGCCTCCTTTCGCAACTGGATCGCCTGAAAGTAGATGCGCGCCAGCACGATGACCACAAAAACGCTGATATTGCCGAGGGCCGACGCCCGCCCGGATTCGAACAGCACAAAGGCGGTGTCGTAGATCTCCGTCGAGACGCTTTCGGTCGACGTCCCTGGACCGCCGTTCGTGATCGTGTAGATGAGATCGAACATGTTGAACGACTCGATCGTCCTGAATAGAAGCGCGAGCAGCAGCACGCCGCGAACAGCTGGAAAAATCACCGTCCAGAACCGCTGCGAATAGGACGCGCGATCGATTTCCGCAGCCTCGATCAAATAAGGGGGGACGCCGTCCAGACCCGCGAGTAGCAACAGCATGACGAATGGCGACCACATCCAGGCGTCGGCTACGACCAGGCTCGTCATCGCTGAAAACGGCGTTCCCAACGGAGCGAAGGCCGCCCCCGTGAAGGGCCGTACGATCGCGCTCACGATGCCGAACGTCGGATCATAAAACAGGCTGAAAAACGTACCTACGGCGACCGTCGAGAGCAGCATCGGCGTCAAGACCAACATCAATACCAGCCGCCGGCCCGGAAATCGCTGATGGAACAGCAGGGCCAACAAGGCGCCTACGACGAGTTGTATCGAAACGCTGAACGCGATCATCGCGCCGGTGTTGACGAAGTGCTCCCATACGTCCGGATCCGAGATCAGATCGGCGTAGTTGGCGAACCCGAGGAAACGAGGCGGCGTGTTCAAGCGGTCGGCGCGAAAATGGAAAAAGGAAACGCCGAGGGACCACAGAAACGGCAGTACGTTGATCACGCAAAGGACCGCCAGCGCGGGTGCGATGAACGGAGCTGCGACGCCCCGCGTCGAACGCGGGGGTAGATGCTCGGAAATGCTCGCGCTCGCGACACCGCTCATTTGGCTCGAAACGCTCCTCCCAACCGCATCATGTTGACACCGTGGCGGCTCGCATGTCAGCTTAAACTGATAGAAGCTCCCCAGCGCAAGACAATTTTGGAAGCTGGGTTGCATTCCGGCCGATCGCGTTCTCCCACGCACGCTCTGGAAAATTGGTCCGTGAAATTACCGCTTGCAATGTTTATCGAAAGATGTTTACTAAGCAAAACGGCGAAGCGCGAGACCAAGCTTCGCGAAAATCGGGCGGGAATTGCGATCTGCGACTTGCCGCGCCGATTGGTCGGGAGTTCGAGGCGCTAGAGGTCGAATCCGATGCAGCTGACGATCAACGACGTTTTCAAACAATTCGGTTCCGTCGAGGCCTTGCGGGGTACGAGTTTCGACGCCGAGCCGGGCGAGTTCTTCGCGCTGCTCGGACCCAGTGGGGCCGGCAAGACGACGTTGTTGCGCATCATCGCCGGCATAGAGCAACCCGATCGCGGACGAGTGCTGCTGGATGGCCGCGACGTCGCCGACATTCCCGTTCGCGCGCGCGACACCGCGATGGTGTTCCAGAGCTTCGCGCTCTATCCGCACCTTTCGACGTTTGAGAATCTGGCCTATCCGCTGCGCGAAGCGCGAGTCGGATCAACCGAAATCAAGAAGCGCGTCGGCGAGATCGCCGAAATGTTGCGCCTTTCGCACGCGCTGTCGCGAAAGCCGAGCACGTTGAGCGGAGGCGAGCAACAGCGCTGCGCGATCGGCCGCGCGCTGATCCGCCGCCCAAAGCTGCTGCTGCTGGATGAACCGCTCACCAACCTCGACGCGAAGCTGCGACACGATACCCGGGCCGAATTCAAGCGGCTGCATCGCGAATTGCGAGACACCACGATAATCTATGCGACGCCCGATCAGATCGAGGCGATGAGCATGGGGCAGCGGATTGGCGTGCTCAGGGGGGGTCGCATCGTGCAGGTCGGCGCTCCGCAAACGCTGTACACGGAGCCGCGCGACGAATTTGTCGCGTCCCTGGTTGGAGATCCACCGATCAATCTGATCGCGGCGACGTTGAAGGACGTGGGGGGGAAGCGAACCCTCGCGTTGCCGTTCGTCGATCTCGACGCGGCGCCTTGGAAGACTTCGCTTTCTCAATTCCCATCCGGCGCGAGATTCGTGGTCGGCGTGCGCCCGCAGGCGATCGCGCCGGTGGTCGATGGGGCGGAGACCGGCTCTGGGCCTAGGTTTTCGGCGCGCGTCTTTCTGACCGAACCGCTCGGGGACGTGACGATCTTGAACATTGTCGCGAGCGCAGAGCAGCGCCTGAAAATGATTTTGCCGCAGGAGCGCGCCTACGGCATCGCGAACGACGCCTCGATCGAATGCGCGCTGCAGAACGCTGAAATTTGTGTATTCGCCCAGGAAACCGGTACGGCCATTCGTCGCAATGGGGCGAGTCCGACGAGCTGACGCGCAGAAGATCGCGTCAGTCAGAGCCGAGAATGACGTTAAACGAGGTAATGAAACCAATTAGACATGTGGAGGAACAATAATGAGAATGGTCAAAGCATCAATCGCGGCGCTCACGGTCGCGGGCGCATCGCTGTGGGGGGCGCTCGCGCCGGCGCCCGCCAGCGCCAAGGACATTGTCATCAACATGGCGGCGCCGGACTGGCTGCCGACCCGTTTCATGCAGGAGGAGTTCGACAGGTCCTACAAGTCGAAGTCCGGCAACAACGTGAAACTGGTCATCGACTTTATTCCGTGGGGCAGCTTCTATCAGCGCGTCGCCGCTTCGCTCTCCTCGGGCGAGAAGAAATACCAGATGATCGTCACGGATAGCCAGTGGTTGGGCGATTTTGTCGAGGGCGGCCACTATCTCAAGCTCAACAAATACATCGACGCCGATCCGGAACTGCAAGCCGTCATTGCCGACATGCACCCCGTCTTGCTGTCGACTTCCTCCTCTTATCCCTACAAGTCGACCAACTATTACGGCTTCCCGCAATTCCCCGACAATCTGGTCACTGCCTACAGGAAGGATCTGTTTTGCAACGCTACGGAGCGGGCGAACTTCAAGAAGCAATTCAATCAGACGCTTCCCTGCTACTACAACGAATGGGAAGACGTCGACTGGAATCGCTGGGAGAACATCGGCAAGTTCTTCCAACGCAAGAAGGGCGACAAGCTCGGCGACGGCGTTGCCGACGACGACTTCTACGGAATCGCCTATCAGATGGGCAAGCCCTATGACTTCTCCTCGATGCAGGCCAATGGCTTCATCTGGGAAGCGGGCGGCGACATTTGGGATGAGACCTCGACCAAGCCCGCGCTCGGCGTCGTCAATTCGGACATCGCGGTCAAGGCGTTCGACCACTATCTCAGCCTCGAGAAATACATGCCGCCGGTCGCCAAGACCGGGCAGATGGACATATTCGTCGTCCAGGATCTCTACATGCAGGGCAAGGTGGCCGCGATCGTCGACTGGGTCGGCGTGATGGGCCCGGTGGTCAATCCCAAACTGTCGAAAGTGGCGGACAAGAGCGAGTTCGCGGAGCCCCCGGGCACCCGCAAGCCCGACGGTTCGATCAGCCGCTGGTCGAATATCGGCGGTCAGCCCTTCGTCCTGACGACCTGGAACAGCGACGAGGTGATCAAGGAAGGCCTCGATATCGTCAAATGGTGGATGTCGAAGCCGGTTCAGGTCAATTTCGTCAAGGCTGGCGGCCAGTCCGGCCTGCTGAGCGTGATGAATGATCCCGCTTATGCGACCTGGGCGCCGTATAACCGCGCCTATCTCGACAACTACCGCTGGCAGAAGGACGTCTGGCATATTCCGGAGTTCTTCCCGTTGCTGACCGAGCAGCAGGAGCAGTTCGACAAGGCGATCACCGGTCAGGTCACAGGGAAGCAGGCTCTGGACACGGTGGCGGCGTTCCAGGACAAGCTGCTGCGCGAAGCCGGCCGCATCAAGTAGCCCTACTCGAGAAAGCTGGAGCCGCCCGATCGGAGCGGGCGGCTCCGCAAACGTGAAATCGGCGCTCGAGGCGCGTGGTTCATGACACCCAGACAGCGTGCGATTCCAATGACTCCCATCGCGACTTCCGAATCGATCAGGGACCGAGCTCTCGCCACGCGATCGCGCGATCGGGCGGCCTTCCTGCGATGGATGCTCAGTCCCGAACGGCGCGGTCCCTTGTTGATCGCGCCCGCGCTGATCACCCTTTTTGTCGTCAATATCTTTCCTCTGATGTGGTCGTTCGGCCTCAGTTTCTTCCATTACCAGGCGAATCGGCTCGCCGCCCCCGTCTTC
>JBAQGU010001016.1:0-3980 GCA_049287975.1 Roseiarcus sp. | reverse complement strand
GGCGAGGATCGCCTGCTCGTCATGAACTTCGGTAGCGACCTGTCGCCGCGGGTATTTCCGGAGCCTCTTCTGGCGCCTCCCGAAGGTAGAACCTGGGGATTGGTATGGAGCAGCGAAGATCCGTCGTACGGCGGGGGCGGAATTCGGTCGCCCGAAAACGAAGACGGCGTATGGCATTTTGCCGGTCATGCCGCGGTGTTTCTTAGAGCCGATTTATCGGCCGGTGGAAGGGTCGGATAATGAAGCGAACGCACTGGTGGCAGACCGCCGTCATCTATCAGATCTATCCCCGCTCGTTCCAGGACTCCAATGGCGACGGAGTCGGCGATCTCGCAGGAATCACGAGCCGGCTCGGCTATCTCTCCGAGCTGGGCGTCGATGCAATCTGGATTTCGCCGATCTTCCAGTCGCCCATGAAGGACTTCGGCTATGATATTTCCGACTACAGGGCCATCGATCCCTTGTTTGGCGCGATGGAGGATTTCGAAACCCTTCTCGAGGCCGCGCATTCTCAGGGCCTGAAGGTACTGCTCGACTTCGTGCCGAATCATTCGTCCGACCAGCATCCCTGGTTCATCGCGAGCAGGTCCTCCAGAACGAATCCGAAAAGAGATTGGTACATCTGGCGCGACCCCGCACCCGACGGCGGTCCTCCTAACAATTGGCTGTCGGAATTCGGAGGAAACGCCTGGGAGTTCGACGACAAGACAGGCCAATATTACTACCATGCGTTCCTCTCGTCGCAGCCGGATCTGAACTGGCGAAATCGCGAAGTCGTCGACGCCATGCATGACGTACTCAGGTTTTGGTTGGCCAAGGGAGTCGACGGCTTCCGCGTCGATGTCATCTGGCATCTGATCAAAGACTCTGCCTTTCGCGACAATCCTACGAACCCGGACTACCGCCCCGGCAGGCCGCCCCATCAGAAGGTCGTGCCGCTCTACACCACCGACCTCCCTGAAGTGCACGACGTCATCGCCGGCATGAGACGAGTGGTCGACGAATTTGACGGTCGTCTGCTGATCGGCGAGATCTATCTGCCGCTCGAACGGCTCGTCGCCTATTACGGTCGCGACCTTGATGGCGCCCATTTGCCGTTCAATTTTACCCTCTTGAATACGCCTTGGGACGCCCGGAAGATCGCGCAGCTGATATCCGAATACGAGGATGCGTTGCCGCGCGGCGGCTGGCCGAATTGGGTGTTGGGCAACCACGACCAGCCGCGCATCGCAGGTCGTATCGGCTCGCCGCAGGCAGCGGTCGCGGCGATGCTGCTCCTGACGCTGAGGGGGACGCCAACGATCTACTACGGGGATGAGCTCGGCATGCCGCAGGCGCATATCCCGCCGGAGCGGGTCCGTGATCCCTTCGAGAAGAATGTGCCCGGCATCGGAGTTGGACGGGACGGAAGCCGCACGTCGATGCAGTGGGACGCGACCGAGAATGCGGGCTTCTCGACCTCGGAGCCCTGGCTGCCGCTCGCCGAAGGATGGAAATCCATCAATGTCGCAAACCTCAGGGAAGACGGAACTTCGCTCTTGAATCTGTACAGGCGACTGATGAGCGCCCGGCGAAAGAGCGTCGCTCTGGCGCAGGGCGGGTATCGGCCGTATCTGACCGAGCGCGATCTGCTCATCTATTTCCGGGAATTCGAGGAAGAGCGCGTGCTGATCGCTTTGAATCTGACCCATATCGACAGCGCCATAACCTTTCCGCCAGATCAGATCGTCGGCTCCGTTCTGGTTTCGATATTTGGCGACCGAGACGGCGAACATGTCGTCGACACCGTCGTGTTGCGCGGCGACGAAGGTCTCGTAATCAAACTCGCTTCTGTGTGACTGCGGCTCTACGGCCGCGCGAGCGGACCGTCGAGGAAGACAATTATTAATGGAAGCGGGTATGGTAGCTGGCGCGAAATGGTGGCAGACGGGGGTCATCTATCAAATATATCCGCGCTCTTTTCAAGATTCGAACGCGGACGGCATCGGCGACATCAACGGTATCCAGCAGAGACTTCAACATCTGGTTGATCTGGGAGTGGATGCGATATGGATTTCGCCGATTTTTCCTTCGCCGATGCGCGACTTCGGATACGATGTCAGCGATTACTGCGACATCAATCCCCTGTTCGGCTCGCTTTTGGACTTCGACCTGTTGGTTGCGGCGGCGCACTCGCGAGGGCTCAAAGTTATTCTCGATTTCGTTCCCAATCACACGTCGGATCGACACCCGTGGTTTCACGAGAGTCGCTCATCGAGACTTTCACCAAAGCGAGATTGGTATGTCTGGCGCGACGCTGGGCCGAATGGCTGCCCGCCGAATAATTGGGAGAGCGAATTCGGAGGCCCCGCGTGGACCCTCGACGACCGGACGGGGCAATACTACTACCACGCGTTTCTGAGGGAACAACCCGACCTGAACTGGCGCAATCCGGCCGTCAGGGAAGCGATGTGCGACGTTCTCCGATTCTGGTTCGAGCGCGGCGTCGACGGCTTCAGAGTTGACGCAATTCATCATCTGATCGAGGATGAACAGCTCCGGGACAATCCGCCCAATCCCCGTTGGCGGCCAGGAATGGCGCCCAAGGGACGATGGGCGCCAGTCCGAACGATTGATCAGCCCGAGACCCATGCCGCCATCAAGGAGATGCGGCGCGTCGCCGACGGCTATCCGGATCGGGTGATGATCGGCGAAGCTTACCTGCCGATCGACCGGTTGATGGCCTATTACGGCGCCGATCTCAGCGGCTTTCAACTGCCGTTCAACTTCCATCTGATCTCGACGGCGTGGCGGCCTCGGGCTGTCGCGGCTCTCATCGAGGCGTATGAAGCCGCCTTGCCCGCTGGCGCCTGGCCGAACTGGGTCCTCGGCAATCACGACCGCTCCAGGGCAGCGAGCCGCCTCGGGCCCGCGCAGGCTCGCGTAGCGGCGATGTTGTTGTTGACGCTACGGGGCACGCCAACGGTCTATCAGGGCGAAGAGATCGGCATGACCGACGTTCCAATCCCACCACACCTCGTGCAGGATCCTTGGGAAAAGAACGTCCCTGGATTTGGCCTGGGTCGAGATCCCGAGCGCACGCCGATTCCATGGACTCGCGACCGCAACGGGGGATTTACGTCCGGGGAGCCCTGGCTTCCGCTAGGCGCGGATGCGGATGGCCGCGACGTTCAAACGCAGGCGAGTGACCCGAAATCGATGCTATCGCTGTACCGAGCCCTGATTCGGTTGCGTCGGAGCTACGGCGCCCTGACCCTCGGCGCGTACAGCCCTCGCGCCGCGACCCGGCATGTGCTCGCTTACGAACGTCACCATCGCGATGGAGTCATTCTGATAGCGCTCAACCTCACGGACGAGCCGCAGGAATTGCCCGTGCGAAACATTCGGGGGGAGATGCTACTTTCCACGTACCTGGACCACCCCGTCAGCAAGGCTGGGGACCAAATTCATTTGCGCGCCAATGAAGGCCTCGTGCTTCGTGAGTCGAGATAGCTGGTCTCGCAATTCGCGCCAGCCGCTTGCGGGCGCGGTGTACGGTCGTCGGTACGCGAAAAGGCGTTGTTGGCACGAAAAGAGGCCGGCGTCATTACCTGCACATGACGGCGCGCACGCCGAACGCGCCCCCTAGACAAGGGTGACTAGAGTTTGCTGTAATACCTTTCCGACTGCCGAAACGGGCTTGGCAGCCGCCGACGTCGTCGGCAGCGAGCGGCCGTGGCAAGGGGAGGACGAGCATGAGCGAGAATTCGAACGAGCGGCCTACAACGCTGAATCGCAGAGACTTTCTGAAGGTGGGAGGCACGGCGGCCGTCTCTGTTCCCGCCATGAGCGGTATGGTGACTGCCACGGCGATAGGGGCGCTGACGAGCCCGGCCCGCGCCGCGGCCGCCGGCCAGTGCGTGCTGGGAGTGACCCAGGAAGCCGTGAACTTCAATCCGCTGCTCTACGTGAACACAGGCGTCGAGACCTCGGTGGAATAC